>JBEBRF010000033.1:0-20694 GCA_040394975.1 Aequorivita soesokkakensis | reverse complement strand
GATTACAAACATTTCAACGGAAACCAAACGCGGGTGGGCACTTCCCCGAATTATACCACTGTTTTCAATTTGATGCCCTATTATGAATTCAGTACAAATAAAAGTTATTTTGAAGGACATATTGAGCACGATTTTCGAGGTTGGATTTTGGGGAAAATCCCCGGAATTAACCAATTGAACCTTAACTTAGTGGCCGGCGCGCATTTTTTAAGTACCGAAGAAAGAAAACCATATTCCGAATTTTCCATTGGAATAGATAATCTCGGGTTCGGAAAATTCAGATTGCTGCGGGTGGATTATGTTCGCTCCTATTACAACGGCGGCAGCGATGGGGCCTTTATTTTCGGACTGAAATTTCTGGATATTTTAGGCCTTTAAATAAGAAATCATGAAAACAATATTGAAGATATTGGTTGTTTGCTCCTTATTTACAAGCTGCATTCCAATACAAAAAGTGCCGAAAGACGCAAAGATGACCGACTTTTTCCATTTTCAAAAAGCCGCGGATTACGACGCTTCCAAATGGGCGGTTTTCCTTCCCGGTACCGGCGGGCTTAGAATTTTTAAGGATACAACACATTATTATAACGTTGCCAAAAAACTGAACGCCGAAGGAATTTCGGTTTTGCTTGTGGATGATGCCGCGGCTTATAAAGCTTCGAAAAGAGACATTGAAGAAGAAGCACCCGCACAAATTCTTTGGACGCTCAACGAAGCAATGAAATGGGCAAAACAGAATGGAAACATTGATCCAAATTCCGATGGAAGTATTGTTGGTTGGTCGCGTGCGGGATTGGGTTTGATTCCACTTGCAAACGATGCCGAATCGCTTGATAAATTGAATATAAAATCGATTGTACTTTTCTATCCCGCAAATGGTTATGAAATTCAACTTCAACCAAAAGTTCCGGTACTTATTATGACGGGCGGACGGGATAGAATTGTGAAAGTGGATGCTATTTTGAAATATTTGGTTGCCGAAAATTCAACCATAAAAATATATGATGATGCTTATCACGGCTATGATGTTGAAAGTTTGAAAAAGGGAAAATATTTCAGGATTATTCCCTTCCTCAGCAAAAAGAAATACCTTTTGAAATATGATGAAAAAGCTGCAAACGAATCTTTTGATGCGTTGATTGAATTTTTAAAATAGTAAAAAAAAGCGCTGTGTAAATATACCACGGAGGCACAGAGTTCACAGAGAAAAAACAATATGGCTATACCATTTCCTATAATAATTACGGAGCGCTTGAACCTTCGGCAAATAGTAACTTCCGATGCGGATAGAGTTCACTACTTCCGTTCGGATAAAGCGATTAATAAATATATAAAAAGAGAACCGCAAACGCCGGAAATGGCGATTGCGCATATTCAATTAATTACCGCAGCTTTAAAAACTGATAAATCCGTTACGTGGGGAATTACAACCAAAGATTCCAACGTGCTTATTGGCTCAATTTGTCTGTGGAATTTCTCGGAAGATAAAAAAACTGCCGAGGTAGGTTATGACCTCGATCCGGAATTTCAAGGCAAGGGAATTATGAGTGAGGCACTAAAAGCGGTATTGGATTTTGGCTTTAATCAAAAAGGTTTCGAAACCATTGAAGCCTACACCGATTATAGGAACATTCCCTCAAAAAAGCTCTTAAAACAGCATGGATTTATTCCAAGGAAAGGAATGAAATACGCTGATAACCAAAATAATGAAATATATTATTTGAACCGTTAATTCTTGTCCTCCAAAAGTGGCACAAACCGGAATTCTCCAAACTCTTCTTTCACAAATTCAGTATCTGATTTCCGGAAAAACACGGTCATAATCTGCACATTTTCACCCACGGGAATCACCAATCTGCCCCCAACTTTCAATTGTGCCAATAATGGATTTGGAACAAAAGGCGCGCCGGCGGTTACGATAATTCCATCAAAAGGAGCTTCTTCCTCAAGCCCTATATAACCGTCGCCAAAAATCAAACGTTTGGGTTTGTAACCTAATTTGGGCAGAAAAAGTTTTGTTTTTTTAAAAAGTTCATTTTGTCTTTCTATAGTAAAAAGTATCGCGCCCATCTCCAAAAGTACTGCAGCCTGATAGCCACTCCCCGTTCCTATTTCAAGAATTTTATCGCCTTTTTTAACTTCCAAAAGTTCGGTTTGGCGCGCGACGGTATAAGGTTGTGAAATGGTTTGGTCGGCTGCAATCGGAAAAGCTTTGTCCACATAAGCATGCCCCACAAATCCGGAATCCATAAAAAGATGTCGCGGAATTTTACTAATCGCATCCAATACATTTTTATCTGAAATCCCTTTCTTTTTAAGGGTTTCGACTAATTTTTTGCGCATGCCTTGGTGGGTAAATGTATCTTTCACTTTTTTTAGATTTGAGATATGAGACTTGAGATATTAGATTTTACAAAGTAATCAAATTTGCAACTTAAACCCCAAATATATGAGGCCAAATGCGAGATAAGTTAAATACAACAAATTTCAGAAATCCATAGCTTCATTGGCTGCAAACCTTCTAAACTTTTAAACCCATAAACTCATAAAACTTTCAGCTTTTCTTCTAAAACACTTACATTTGTGAAAAACACGCCAATGCTAAAAGCGGGAGTTCTGGGTGCTGGACACTTGGGGAAAATTCATTTAAAATTGCTGCAACAATCCACAAAATATGAACTTATGGGTTTCTTTGATGCCAGCAAGGAAGCTTCGGATAAAATTGTTGCTGAATTCGGTTACAAAAGTTTTCCTTCCATGGAAAGCCTTATTGATGCTTGCGAAATGGTGGTAGTGGTAACTCCAACCAGCACTCACTTTGAATGTGCCAAAAAGGTAATCAACGCCGGAAAACATCTTTTCATTGAAAAACCGATCACCCAAACCGTTGCCGAAGCTGAGCAAATACGGGATTTGGCGAAGGAAAAAAAGGTTCGTGGTCAAGTGGGCCAAGTGGAGCGTTTCAACCCCGCTTTTATGGCCATAAAAGATAAAATTAGCAACCCGATGTTTATTGAAACCCATCGCCTTTCAGAATTCAATCCGCGCGGGACCGATGTTTCGGTGGTTTTGGATTTGATGATCCACGACATTGACGCCATTTTGAGCGTTGTGAAAAGTCCCGTAAAAACGGTCAGTGCGAGCGGGGTTTCGGTTATCAGCGAAACACCGGACATCGCGAATGCCCGGATTGAATTTGAAAACGGTTGCGTCGCAAATTTAACCGCAAGCCGTATTTCGCTTAAAAAAATGCGCAAGGCCCGCTTTTTTCAAAGGGATGCATATATTTCAGTAGATTTCCTCGAAAAGAAATGTGAAGTGGTAAAAATGAAAAATGCGCCCGAGGAAACGGACGATTTCGCAATGATTTTAACCAATGCCGAGGGAATCAAAAAACAGATCTATTTCGAAAATCCGAAGGTTGAAAACAACAACGCCATTCTCGACGAACTGGAAAGTTTTTACGAAGCCATAAAAGCAGACCGAACTCCCGAAGTATCGCTACGGCAAGGCACGGAAGCACTTCGGGTGGCGATGATGGTCATTGAAAATTTTAAGAAAATATAAAGTCGGAAGTTTGAAGACGGATGACAGAGGTCTGAAGACGGATGCAAAATAAATCGTAAATCTAAAATCGTAAATCGTAAATGAAAAATGTAGCAGTAATAGGCGCCGGAACAATGGGCAATGGCATTGCGCACACCTTCGCACAATTTGATTATAAAGTACAATTAATTGATGTGCAACAAGCATCGCTCGACAAAGGAATTGCAACAATCACCAAAAATCTGGACAGAATGGTCGCCAAGGAAACAATTTCCGAGGAAGATAAAAACAGAACTCTAAAAAACATAACAACCTTCACCAGTATTGAGGAAGGCGCGAAAACCGCTGATCTGGTTGTAGAAGCTGCGACAGAAAACGTAGATTTAAAGTTGAACATATTTCGTGATTTGGATAGTATATGCCTCAAGAATACCATTTTGGCGAGCAATACTTCCTCTATTTCAATTACGCAGATTGCTTCGGTAACATCACGACCGGAAAAGGTTATCGGGATGCACTTTATGAATCCGGTGCCAATAATGAAATTGGTTGAAATCATTAAAGGCTACAGCACCAGCGAAGAAACGTTCAAAACCGTGGAAGAACTTTCAAAAAATTTGAACAAAATTCCCGTGGAAGTCAACGATTACCCCGGTTTTGTTGCAAACCGTATTCTAATGCCAATGATAAACGAAGCCATTGAAACCCTTTACAACGGCGTTGCTGGCGTAAAAGAAATTGACACGGTAATGATGCTGGGCATGGCGCACCCCATGGGACCGCTGGCATTGGCAGATTTTATTGGGCTGGACGTTTGTTTATCTATTTTGAAAGTAATGTATGAAGGCTTCAAAAATCCAAAATATGCTCCTTGCCCATTATTGGTAAATATGGTTATGGCCGGAAAACTGGGCGCAAAAAGCGGCGAAGGTTTTTATGATTACAGCCAAAACCGAAAAGCGGAGGCTGTTGCAACAATGTTTAAGAATTAATTTTTTAAAAGTGATCAGTGTTCAGTGTTCAGTGATCAGAAAAATATGTAATGAAATTTCAGGAATTATATGCATATCAGAAGTCAGTGGAATTGTCAAGTATTGAAGTTGGAAAACTTATAAATTATATGATACTTACCCGGAAAAATTAGGAGTGAAAATTTAAAATGAAAAACTGAACACCGAACACTGAACACCGAACACTGAATACTGAACACTGAACACTGAATACTAAAAATGGCCAAAATTATCCCCTTTAAAGCCGTCCGCCCCACGCGGGACAAAGTGAACCTGCTCGCTGCGCGCAGTTATGACAGCTATACCGCAATGCAAGTGGAATCGCGGTTGCGGGACAATCCGTTCTCATTTTTGCACATTGTGAATCCGGGCTATAAATATCAAAAGGAAATTTCCGGTGAAGAGCGCTATGGGCTGGTTAGGAACAGATATCAAGAATTTAAGGAAGACGGTATTTTTATCCAGGACGAGAAACCGTCGTTCTATATCTATAAAATTGTGAACCGCGATGGGCTGGAATTTCAAGGCATCGTGGGCGCGGCGAGCGTTCAGGATTATGAGGACGATATCATCAAAAAACACGAGGAAACCCTTGAATTTCGCGAAGTTATTTTTAAGGAATACCTAAAAA
Organism: Aequorivita soesokkakensis; assembly: GCA_040394975.1. Classification (GTDB taxonomy): domain Bacteria; phylum Bacteroidota; class Bacteroidia; order Flavobacteriales; family Flavobacteriaceae; genus Aequorivita; species Aequorivita soesokkakensis_A. The sequence continues at coordinate 15,507 of JBEBRF010000033.1, read as the reverse complement.
CCGTGGGCTTCAATGCGGAATCGGTACTCCTAACCTATCCTGACAGCGAGGAACTGGAAGAAATCATAAATTCCGTGATGCAAAACCGGGCGGAATATGAGTTTACCACGACCTATAGGGACACGCATTATGTTTGGAACATTGATGACGACCTGCTGCTGAAAAAAATCCAAAACATTTACAGCAATATGCCGGCGCTCTATATTGCAGATGGCCATCACCGCTCGGCCTCTTCCCACTTATTGGCCGAAGATTTAAAAAATGAGAATCCGCAACACACCGGCCTTGAGGCGTATAACTTTTTTATGTGTTACCTAATCCCGGAAAGCGATTTGAAAATTTATGAATTCAACCGTTTGGTGAAGGATTTAAACGGAATGAACAAACAAGAGTTTTTAATAAAACTCGATGAATATTACCGCATAGAAAATCGCGGAATGGAATATTACAAACCTTCTGAACTGCACCATTTCAGCATGTACTTGGACGGCGAGTTTTATTCCTTGACCCTTCGCAAAACTAAATATGAAATTAAAAATGCGCTGGACGCACTGGACACCCAGATTCTCTTCGTAACGGTACTGAAACCGCTCCTCGGGATTGATGATTTAAGAAATGACCAGCGGATTGAATATGCACACGGAAAAAAAGATTTGGCCTACGTAAAAACCGTGGTGGACTCGGGCGCGTTTGCCGTTGGTTTTGGCTTGGTTCCCGTTACTACGGACGAAATAAAAAAAATTGCAGATGAGGGACTGAAAATGCCCCCCAAAAGCACCTATATTGAGCCTAAACTGAGAAGTGGCGTAACTGTTTATGAATTTTGAAATGAGTAATGAGTAATGAGTAAAATTAATATTTCAGAAAATTTAAAAAGTTTCAGGAAAGAATTGCCCGAACACGTGATTTTGGTGGCCGTCTCTAAAACCAAACCAGTGAGTGATTTGATGGAAGCTTATAACGCCGGACAAAGGGTATTCGGAGAAAACAAAATCCAGGAAATGGAATCAAAGTGGCAACAAATGCCCAATGACGTGGAGTGGCACATGATTGGCCACGTGCAGCGCAACAAAGTGAAATATATGGCGCCTTTCGTGAGTTTGATACATGCCGTTGATAGTTTCAAACTTTTAAATGAAATAAATAAGGAAGCCGAAAAAAACAACCGGATTATTGAATGTCTTCTTCAAATAAAAATTGCGGAAGAGGATACCAAATTTGGAATGCACGAAGCGGATGCCGCAAAACTTCTTGCTTCCGAAGAACTCAAAAAACATAAAAATGTGAACATTGTTGGCCTGATGGGAATGGCAACGTTTACGGAAAACGAGAAACAGATTGCTGGGGAATTTCAGAAGTTGAAGAAAATATACGACCAATTCAGAATTCAAAATTCAGAATTAAAAATTTTAAGCATGGGAATGAGTGGCGATTATAAAATCGCAATTGAAAACGGCAGTAATTTGGTGCGTGTGGGCAGCGCAATTTTTGGCGAACGGAATTATTAGTGGTCAGTGGTCAGTGGTCAGTGGTCAGCGAAAATATCTTTTAACTTTTAACTTTTAACTCTTAAAGTGTACGCAATTTTAGACATAGAAACCACGGGCGGGAAATACAATGAGGAAGGAATTACCGAAATTGCAATCTATAAATTTGATGGGCATAAAATCGTGGACCAATTTTCAAGTTTGGTCAATCCTGAAAAACCCATCCAACCGTTTGTTGTAAACTTAACGGGCATAAATAATGAAATGCTTCGGCACGCGCCCAAATTTTATGAAGTTGCAAAACGCATAATCGAAATTACCGATGGCTGCATTATGGTTGCGCACAACGCGCTTTTTGACAATAGAATACTCACCACCGAATTTGATAGATTGGGTTATAATTACGAAACGGAATCCCTTTGTACCGTTGAGCTCGCGAAAAAATTAATTCCCGACATGCCCTCGTACAGTTTGGGCAAATTGGTGCGCTCGCTCGGAATTCCGCTCAGTGACCGTCATCGCGCACAAGGCGATGCAAAGGCAACCTTGGCACTTTTTAAATTTCTGCTCGCCAAGGACGTTTCAAAGGAAATTATTCGGGAAACTTTACAAAAAAATCCGACCCACAAATTGGATCCTCAATTGTTGGATATTGTTCAAAATGCCCCAACGGATACGGGGGTTTACTATATGTTTGATGATGCCGCAAACGTAATTTATATTGGCAAAAGTAGGAACATCAAAAAAAGATTGATGCAGCATTTTACCGGCGCTGATAAAATTTCAAAAAGAATACAGTTGCAAGTGAAATCGGTTACTTTTGAAAAAACCGGGAACGAATTGATCGCTCATTTGAAGGAATATGAAGAAATAAAACGAAACAAACCCGCCTTTAATCGAACGCTCCGAAGGCCACTTTTCACGCATCAACTCAATTCTTTTGTTGATGAAAATGGCTATATAAACCTAAAGATTGAAAAAGCGGATGGTAGAAAAAAAACGATTACAACATTCAGTAATTATCAGCAGGGAAAGTCGGCTCTTTTCAAAATAACAGCGGAAAATCAGCTTTGCCAAAAACTTACGGGGCTGGATGAAACCAAAAAACATTGTTTCAATTATACGTTAAAAGAATGCGCCGGAGCCTGTATAAATAAAGAATCCGCAGCAGAATACAACAATCGTGTGCAAGCATTTCTTGAAAAGTGCAATGGCGAAAATCAAAGTTTTCTAATAATTGACCGGGGAAGGGAAATTGATGAACGCTCGGTAATTTTTATGGAAAATGGCGTTTATCGCGGTTACGGCTATTATAATTTGAATTACCAAATCAACAATCCCGAAATTCTTAAAACTATTATCAATCCCGTTGAAAACTATCGGGATGCCCAACACATTATTCAAAATTATTTACGCCGAAATAAGGGGCCAAAAATAATAAACCTTCCGGCGCACAAGGTATTTTGACGAAACTTGCCGTATTTTTAAATTACCAATTGCTTTTGAATGGAACCAACCGAGAAAAAATCATGGCGCTCAAAACTTCACGAGATTATTTATGAAGCAGATACGCCGTTGGGAAAACTCTTTGATGTAACCCTGCTCCTACTCATTGTTGTGAGCATTGTGTTCGTGATGCTTGAAAGTGTGCAGGAATTCGATATAAAATACCACAAACTATTATATATTGGTGAATGGGTCATCACCATTTTTTTCACCTTGGAATATATTGGAAGAATCATTACCGTAAAAAAACCACTTTCCTACATCTTCAGTTTTTATGGACTGACAGACCTGCTTTCCACCATTCCGCTCTATCTTTCATTTATTTTTCCCGGCAGCAGTTTCCTTTTTTCATTTCGGGCCGTTCGGCTTTTACGGGTTTTCAGAATTTTAAAAATCAAAAAATACGTTGGGGAAGCTACAAAATTGCGAAAAGCCCTCATAAACAGTAGGATAAAAATATTCGTTTTTATTTTTGGAGTGCTAATAATCTCGGTAATTGCGGGCGCATTAATGTATATTATTGAAGGACCGGAGCACGGCTTCACCAGTATTCCAGTGAGCGTTTATTGGTGCATCGTAACATTGACCACCGTTGGTTTCGGCGATATTGCACCGGTCACACCGTTGGGCCAGTTGTTGGCCACAGTTATAATGATTTTGGGGTACGGCATCATCGCTGTTCCAACGGGAATTGTTAGTGCTGAATATACCAAAAGTATGGCAAAGGCAGATGCGCTGGGGAAAGATTACGTACACGTAAATACACAAGCCTGCCCAAATTGTGGTGCCCAGCGCCATCGGGACGATTCAAATTTTTGCCATAAATGTGGAGAGGAATTGAACCCTGAAAGTGAGATCGAAAGCTAATGCCATTAAAAAAACCATTGCTAATTTGTGTAGTTGGGCCAACCGGCATCGGCAAAACTTCACTTGCAATAAAACTTGCCGAAGCTTTTTCCACTGAAATAATTTCGGCAGATTCGCGACAGTTCTATAAGGAAATGACTATTGGCACCGCCGTTCCTTCGCCGGAAGAATTGCGCAAAGTGCCGCATCATTTCATTCAAAATAAAAGCATTTTTGAGGATTATTCCGTGGGCGATTTTGAAAGGGAATCCCTCTCATTGTTGCAGGAATTATTTAAAAAAAAATCTATTCTTGTGATGGTTGGCGGCTCTGGGCTGTATATTGATGCCGTCGTGAAAGGATTGGACATTTTTCCAGAAGTTCCTTCAGAAATCCGGGAAGATTTGATTGAAACATTGAAAGAGAATGGAATTGAACAGCTTCAAGCCGAACTGAAAAAAGTGGATCCCCACTATTTTGAAAAAGTAGATATCCACAATCCCCACAGGTTAGTCCGCGCGCTGGAAATCCATCGCGCCACCGGAAAACCGTATTCTGCCTTCCTCAATAAGGAAACTTCCAAGAGAGATTTTCACACCATTTTTATAGGCTTGGACGCCGAAAGGGAAATAATCTATTCCCGAATCAACCAACGGGTGGACCAAATGATTTCGGAAGGTTTGGTGGAGGAAGCCAAAGCGCTTTTTCAACATAAAAGCAAAAATGCGCTACAAACCGTGGGATACCGTGAACTCTTTGAATATTTTGAAGGAAACCATTTCTTGGAGGAGGCCATTTCAGAAATCAAAAAAAATACAAGACGGTTTGCAAAACGCCAGAACACTTGGTTTAAAAAAAACGAGGCCATCTTTTGGTTCGATTTTCAAACAGACCCCACAGCAATTATAGATTTTATAAAGAAAAAAAACGCCCTTTAGGGGGCGTTTCCTTACACTTATCTTAAGTATTTAAAATCTAATTCTCCACTTCGTTCTTCACAACCAGGCGGAAACCTTCACCGTGAATGTTCACAATTTCAACGCCATCATCCTTACTCAGGTATTTTCGGAGTTTGGCTATATAAACGTCCATGCTTCGGGATGTGAAATAATTATCATCGCGCCAAATTTTGGTCAATGCCAGTTCCCGTGGCATCAAGTCATTTTTATGCAATGCCAAAAGGCGCAGCAACTCGTTTTCTTTTGGAGAAAGCTTTATGGGGGTTTCTTTGTTATAAGTCAAAAACCTCAATTTTGAATTCAAATGGAAATTGCCAATTTGAAATTCAAACTGCTTGCTGTCCGCTATTGAGTCTGTGGCCTTTCTTTGAATGATGGCCTTGATTTTCATCAGCAGCACTTCGCTATCGAAAGGTTTGTTCAGATAGTCATCGGCGCCCACTTTGTAGCCTTTCATCACGTCTTCCTTCATGGCTTTTGCGGTGAGGAAAATGATGGGCACATCCTCATTCTTTTCGCGTATTTCCTTTGCAAGGGTGAAGCCGTCCTTATAGGGCATCATAACGTCCAGGATACAAAGGTCAAAGTCATCCTTTTTGAATTTTTCAAAACCTTCCATTCCATTTTTTGCGTGGGTCACATTGTAATCGTTCATGGCCAAGTAGTCTTTCAGGACTGTGCCGAAGTTAGGGTCATCTTCTACAAGAAGGATTTTTTTGTTTTCTGTTTCCATAATTTTAAGATATTAAGTGTAGTTTTAAAATAAATGTGCTGCCTTTTCCTTTTTCGCTTTCTACGAATATTTCGGCATCGTGGTCATCCAAGATTCGCTTTACATAAGCAAGGCCAAGACCGTGGCCTTTTACGTTGTGAATATCGCCGGTGTGTTCGCGATAAAACTTTTCGAATATTCTTTTTTGAACGGGTTTGCTCATCCCCATTCCTTGGTCGCGAATTTTTAGGATAACGCTGTTCTTTACATTTTCTGAATATATATCAATTTTCGGGGCATCTTCGGAATATTTTATGGCGTTGTCCAGTAGGTTCACGATCACATTGCTGAGGTGCGACTTGTTGGCAAGGACTGCGGACTGCAGGGCGCCGTAGTGGGTTTTTATATATCCGCCCCTGTTTTCCACAATCAAACTAACGTGTGAGATTGCTTCTTCAACAACTTCTTGCAGGTTTACGCCTTCCTTCGCCAGGTCCAATTCGTTTTTCTCGAGTTTTGAAATTTGGAGCACATTCTCTACTTGGGCGTGCATCCGCTTGTTCTCTTCCCGGATCATTGCCAGATATCTTTCCAAAAATTCCCGGTTATCCTTCACTTTTGGATTTTTCAGCGAATCCAGGGCAAGGTTTATCGTGGCTATGGGTGTTTTAAATTCGTGGGTCATGTTGTTGATGAAATCACTCTTTATTTGGGAAATCTGTCTTTGCTTATAAATCTGTGAAATGGCGCTTGAATATGCCAAAATGATAACGGCAGTAAAGACCAGGGAAAGGATGGCCATTCCCAATATACTGTTGAGCACTAACTTTTCCTTTTCCGAAAAAGTAACAAAGAGGTTGTAAGTAGTCACGTTGTCGGTATCAAAAAGTGGAACTTCATAGGTGCTTCCCTCGTCATACTTAAAATGTTTTGATCGCACTTTGGTTTCAAGATTATTGCTATATACTGCAAATTCAAATTTTGAGTTCAGGCCCCTTCCTTTTAATTCTTTATCAATCAGTTGGGCTATTACTTCTGGGCTAACCCTTTTATATATTGGTGTAAGTCCAGTAATATTACTAACGAAACTTTCAAATTGTTTCTGCTCATAATCCTTCATCCGGGAAAAAGATACAGCTCCGGTTTCCGTTGTAATTCCGTCAATGCCTTCGGAAATCCTTGTTTGTGTTTTTCTATTTGTCAGTTTCTTAAACTGGATACTGTCCGTATCGGTATCAATAAGCCCCGCCGAAAGTTTATAGTCCTGCTCTAAAATGCCATCTGTGAAAATATATGTTTCATTGGTGGCTTTGTTTTGATATTTATAGGCCAGCTCTGTAAAACTTACATTATCCGGCACTTTGATACTGTCAACGTATGGAATGTAAAGTTGGTAATAGGCCTCTGTTTCCCGGAGTTTTATTTCCTTTGCCACTGTTAGCAGCACCTGTTTTGCATTGATGGCGAACTGCTCCTCCTTGGTCCGGTATGCGTTGGATATCCAATATCCCTGAACAAAAACTATCCCCAACAACGAGAGGCTCATGAGCGCTATGAGCAATACGAATAGCTTTTTGTTCATACTTCCAAAAGTAAGATTTTAACATTTAGCGAATCATCCCTTTAACCAAATGTTAACAAAAGAAGAAACTACGGGTTCTGAAAGTGCCCCAAGAGCTTGGTGTGAATTTGATGAACTTTTCTGCGGGTGATTTCAAGGGTGATGTTGGGTAAAATTATATCGGCCAATTTTTCCTTTTTTTCATCGCTCCATTGATTGTCCATTCGCTTTTCAATTTCGGAAGCCGCTGTTTTGTCCCGCGCTTTTACGCGGGCTATCCGAATGTCTTTGGGTGCCGTGACCAATATTACCAAATCACATTTTTTATGGCCGCCGTTTTCAAATAAAATTGCCGCTTCCTTGATTACATATACGCCCTTTTGCCGGGAGACCCAATTCTTAAAGTGTTTGTCCACCTCGGGATGGATTATAGAGTTTACAGAATTTAACAGCAATGGGTCGCTAAATATCCTTTCAGCCACAAATTTACGGTTGAGAGTACCGTTTGAATATGCATTTTCCCCCAACAATGCTACCATTTTTTGGCGGATGCTTTCAGACGAATTTGAAAGATTTCTGGCTTCAATATCTGCGATATAAACGGGTATGCCAAGTTCTGAAAAAAACTTTGCGACAGTAGTTTTGCCGCTTCCAATGCCACCAGTAAGCCCAACTATTTTCACTTTTTGTTTTTTTTGGGGTAGAAAATTATTTTAACACGAAAAAATCAACCTTTTTTGGTTCGAAAAGCACGTTGTAAATATTCTTCGGCTTCGTTTCTAAAAAGGGCACCATGAAATTTTCCTCCTTATTCCGCTGGGAATAATCACAGACCAGCCTGAAATTTTCTTTTGAAATATGGGGGAAGTCATTGACCGAAACGTCAAAAGAAACAGTAATTGTCGTGGGCACCATTTTAATATCCAAATTGGGCGGAAGGTTGATTACCTCAACGGGCAGGGTAAACTGACCCTGCGAAAACTCGGCCACCGTTAGCCATACCTTTACTTTATCTGGTTTTATGGAAACAATCTCTTTTGTCGGGGCCACGAGTTTTACGGTTTCTGAAATGTTTTTTTCCACCTCGTCCATGGAAATCATTTGGGTGCTCACGGTATTGATATCCTTTAAACTCCCCGAAGGCCCAGCTATCGTTACGGAATCTGGGATTGCACGAATGCTGTCAACTGGCTTGAAACCGTTTTTAAAAATAATTTCCGTAGTGGCCACCACTTTAACCTTTTTTAAAACGATTGGGTCCAAATTCACCATTAGTTCCTCCAAGGATAGGTTTTTGATAGCTAAATTTCTATTGAAATTGGAAGTTACCATTTGCAGCAGTTCGCGCCGGGTAATTTGAAAACTCCCCTTGTCCTTTGAATAATATTTATTTACCGGAATTGTAATAACCGGTTTTTTGAATTTATAAAAAAGAATTTCAAATCCGTTTGCCGTTAGGTCGAAACTGATTTCGTGAATGTTATTTTTCGCGAGCGCAGCGGTCTCGGGAATGTTTTCATATTGAATTTTGGCAATCATGGGAGCAGTAAATTCCCGGCTGAATTTGGTCAAAATCCAAAAACAGATGGCCAGGAGCAGAAATAGCAAGAACCGGTTCACTTTTGTGTTTTTACTAATCTTAAAAAATCCTGTGGACATATCCTTTAATTTTTGATACTTTCTAAATTTAACTAAAAAATAAGGAGGGAAATTGTTTCCGAGGATCTTTATTCAAAACATTTATTAAAATAGTGGATTTTAAAAAAGACCATCCATAGCCAAAAAACTGCACAAAAACCGCCATTACGGAAAGAAGACCGATAGTGATTTGATTATTTTTTAGCGATGAATCGATAAATACCAAACCAATATAAATCAAAATCGGCACAATAAATACAGGATGAATGGCCAGGGCGGACAATAAAGAAAATAAAACAAACCCTATAAAAACAGTTGGGAACCAAAAGGTGATTTTTGCCGCCGAAGGATGCCATTGATTTAGAATGGGCCGGACAAGACCGAACTTGCTCACCTGTTTATAAAACTTTGCCCAGGAAATTCTTCTCTTATGAAACACATAAGCATCCGGAAGAAAAGCGGTGTCATATCCGGCTTTTCTAATGCGTTGGGAAAGATCCGGATCCTCACCCGGATGTATTTTGGCGAATCCACCTGTTTTCTCGAACGCTTCCTTTGAAATTCCCATGTTGAAACTTCGAGGCTCAAAACGAGTGACGCTGTTTTTACTTCCACGAATGCCGCCCGTGGTAAAAAAAGATGTCATCGAATAATTTATTGCCTTTTGTAGTGGGGTGAAACTTTCATGTGCGGCATCGGCACCCCCGAAACAGTGAACAAATTTCTTCCGAAGAAAGGAATCAACCGTGTTCAAATAATGTGGGGGCAACAAACAATCAGAATCTAAAATTATAAAATAGTTTCCTTGGGCGAGCCTCATTCCGAAATTCCTTGAATCGCCGGGACCAGAATTTTCTTTGGCGAAGTAAGAAATATTGAGCTTTCCCGAAAACTGGGCAACTACTTTTTCAGATGTTTCTGTGGAGCCATCTTCTATTATTACTATTTCAAAATGTTCTTTTGAATTTAATTTCAAAAAGGTTTCCAATAGCTCAAATACTTCCTGTGGACGGTTATATACTGGAATAATAAAGGAATAATTTAAGTGCATCGGGCAAAGTTAACTAAATATAAAAAGCCACCCACTTTCGTGGATGGCTTTTATATTTATTGGGAATATTCTTAGTTTTTCAAAACCTTGTAAGTTCCTGTTTCACCTTCAACGGTCACCTTCATAATGTAGGTTCCTGAAGTAAGTGCGGATATATCAAGGTCAGAAGTAGTAGCTCCTATTTTGGCGCTCAATACGCTTTGGCCCAAAATGTTGTAGATCGCAACTGAATCTATGTTGTTCACAGATTTCAACGAAAGCGCTCCATTTGTTGGGTTTGGATAGTAAGCGAAGCCTTCAAGGGAATTCTCGGAAACGCCAACTGTCTCACCGGCGGCAGAGGTCCAAGCTACTTGGTCATTTCCTCCGTTGAATAGGCCGATCACCGTTGAGGCACCCGTAAGCACATCCACTTTTCTCCACTGTGACTGGAATGAACCGTTGTCAAAAGCAGAAAGGTAAACAAAGCCGGGCTCGCCCGCAACATAGGTGCCGCCCTGGCCAAAATTGGCATCAAAACCTAAGGAACCAATGATAGAGGCAGTTCCAGTGTTAAGGTCAACATAGTAAAAGTTGTCATCAACGATATCATGGCTATAACCATCACCATTGGCGTCGATCATCAAAGAGATGGCCCCAGCCATTCCCGTTGCGCCTACAGGGGTAGAGCTAATACCGGCAATGTCAATGATGGATAAGGTAGAAGTAGCGAGATCAGTAGAAATGGCATATAGCGTTCCGCTGGAATCAAATTCTGCACCTGCCCAAGTCTGGGCACCGGGGGCATCTATGTTACCAAGGGCGGTATAGGTGCCGGTATTCAAATCAACGCTGAAAAATGCTCCACCGTTATCCAATACATAAGCCGTATCTGGATTCATTGGGTCTACAGAACCGGCGTTCTCAAAACCAGTGGCCGGAGAGGATCCAAGGGTAGTAAAGCCTGCAGGATCGGCAGGATCAAAACTGATCAAGGAAGCCGCAGTATTATTTATGCCGTAAACTATTGCTGGGTCTCCGCCGCCTCCTGGCTCGTCATCCCCAAGAACATTCCATACAAAACCTTGACTAAGACCTAAGTCAAACAAAGGTGTTGGTACATTGGCACCACAGTCAGGAGCCAAAATATAACTCGGTCCGGTTTCACCGGCATTGTTACAGCCAAAACGCATAAAGTTTGTGTCAGTGCCATCATCTACCAAAACAAGTTCCATAACCATGGCCTCGCCAGCTGGAATCAATGCAGAAAGAGGCAAGTTGATCATAGTTTCATAATCTGCGTTGGTCGCCATATAAACAGCAGTTCCTTGAAGGGTCAAGGTACCACCTGGGAAGCTTCCGGGAGTTGTAGAATAAATGTTAGCAGTTATGGGGAAACCAGTTGGTGTTGAAATAGTACCCATTGCAAATTCAACCGCTGAAACTTCAAGGCCGTTCATAATACCGAAATCTCCTGGTAGGTCAAAGTTTCTATACACATTGTTATTTCGGAAACTAGTTGGAGACGCACAAGCTATTTCAGCACCGGATTCGATGGTTTGTGAATTACTTTGTGTAATAACAACTGGCGCAATGTTTTGGATCCCGTTGAAATGTACATTGAGCATTCGTTGCTCTTGTGGAGTAAAGTAGGCATTTACATCACCCGAAACAGTTCCAATATTTTGAAGTCTTGTGATTAAGCTTTCAATAGATACCGGAGTCTGGGTACTGGGGTTTGTTCCTGTTAAAGAACTTTGAGCATTCATAAAGCCAATTGACCCTATTAATAATGCACTTAATAATGTAATTTTTTTCATAATAAGATTTGATTAAAAGGTTAATATTTTAATTTGTGAGCCTAAAGATATTCAAAAAAGAGATACTCTAAAAATATTATTGTTAAAAAACAAAAAAACCATCCCCAAAAGGGATGGTTCTTTAGATATAGTTTAAAGATTCTTAGTTTTTCAAAACCTTGTAAGTTCCTGTTTCACCTTCAACGGTCACCTTCATAATGTAGGTTCCTGAAGTAAGTGCGGATATATCAAGGTCAGAAGTAGTAGCTCCTATTTTGGCGCTCAATACGCTTTGGCCCAAAATGTTGTAGATCGCAACTGAATCTATGTTGTTCACAGATTTCAACGAAAGCGCTCCATTTGTTGGGTTTGGATAGTAAGCGAAGCCTTCAAGGGAATTCTCGGAAACGCCAACTGTCTCACCGGCGGCAGAGGTCCAAGCTACTTGGTCATTTCCTCCGTTGAATAGGCCGATCACCGTTGAGGCACCCGTAAGCACATCCACTTTTCTCCACTGTGACTGGAATGAACCGTTGTCAAAAGCAGAAAGGTAAACAAAGCCGGGCTCGCCCGCAACATAGGTGCCGCCCTGGCCAAAATTGGCATCAAAACCTAAGGAACCAATGATAGAGGCAGTTCCAGTGTTAAGGTCAACATAGTAAAAGTTGTCATCAACGATATCATGGCTATAACCATCACCATTGGCGTCGATCATCAAAGAGATGGCCCCAGCCATTCCCGTTGCGCCTACAGGGGTAGAGCTAATACCGGCAATGTCAATGATGGATAAGGTAGAAGTAGCGAGATCAGTAGAAATGGCATATAGCGTTCCGCTGGAATCAAATTCTGCACCTGCCCAAGTCTGGGCACCGGGGGCATCTATGTTACCAAGGGCGGTATAGGTGCCGGTATTCAAATCAACGCTGAAAAATGCTCCACCGTTATCCAATACATAAGCCGTATCTGGATTCATTGGGTCTACAGAACCGGCGTTCTCAAAACCAGTGGCCGGAGAGGATCCAAGGGTAGTAAAGCCTGCAGGATCGGCCGGGTCAAAACTGATCAAGGAAGCCGTAGTATTATTTATGCCGTAAACTATTGCTGGATCTCCGCTGCCAATTATATCACCATACATTACGAAAGGCATACCTTGTGGTGTTAGTGTACCACTATCTTCAGCAATAATCCATAAACCGGCTTGGTTTTGAAGGGCATTTCCTGTAGTTGCGTTTCCTGTAATTACAATTGGTGGTGCCCAAGGCCCAGAAGCTCCGGAGCCTTCCAAAGTATATTCAATCCAGTAAGTGCCGGCGGTCAATGTTAAACCGGAAGTGTTTGCTGTAACTCTTTGGATCTCTCTTGAGGTATCGCCAGGAGCACTTTCCAATTGTCTAAAGGCATTGGTGCCACTAACATCAGCAATAATATTTGTAGTAAGATCACCCCAAATTACGCTTGCGCCCCCGCCACTTGGATCTCCATCCCAAACTTGCAGGTACACCCCAGTGATAGACGGAGGAGTAGATCCAGTTTGGTATGAAAAAACATCTATTTCGGTAATTTCGTAATCGTCAGTAAGCACAACATCATCTGCCATACTATTCCCAGCAGTTAATTGAGCTCCAAAACCGTACAAATTCATTCCTAATGATGCATCTTGCAAGAAACTAATGTCTGGTGGGCCGGGCACATTAAAGTAAGGGCCATTATCATAAATCACTGCATTTGGAGAGCGGTAATAATAAGTACCTGTAAAAGGCACGTCAACATTCTCAGGTCTTTCAGTGTTAGTGTTGATCCCCGTAGATTCACCGATGGCTGAACCCGTAACGTTGTAATAGGCCGCTGGTAATACAACGTCCTGTTCAGAAATAAAATGATTTCTTAGAGCAGCCTGCTCCTCAGCGGTAAAATAATCCGACACATTGCCGGAATTATTACCCAGTTGCGACAACCTGTCCAGCAAACTACCAATCTCTGACGATTGAACGTTTTGAGCTGTAACCACACCAGAGAGGGCGATTAAACAGATTATTAACGTAGTAATTTTTTTCATAATACGATTTGTTTAAAATTAAAAATTGAATTAAGAACTAAAGGTATTCAAAAAAGATTGACTCTAAAAATATTATTGTTAAAAAAGAAAAAAACTGTCTTCTTTTCTATCTTTTCAGTCCTTTCAACTATCTAAAATAAAAAAACCGCCCAGTGGACTGGGCGGTTTGATTTGAATAATAGTGAAATCTAATTATTGTTTAAGCACTTTATAAGTGGCGGTTTCACCATTTACGGTTACTTTCATCAGGTAGGTTCCAGCGCTAAGTCCTGAAATATCAAACTGTGACGTGGTTGCATCAACGCGGTTGTCTATTACAGTTTGTCCTAAGATGTTGAATATTGTCACTTTTTCGATTTTGTCAACACTATTTAGGTTTAAGATACCATTTGTGGGGTTCGGATAGAAATTAAATCCGGCAATGGTGTTGTCAGCCACACCAAGATTTGTTCCGTCTATTATTATATCCGTAATGGCACCCGTGTTTAAAACGAACACATAATATGCTTGTCCGCCTAAGGTAAATATAGAAGCTGAGGTTCCGGGAGCACACTGGTTAGACTGTTGCTGAACCAACGTTAGATCCGTTTCCACTGAATTTTCATCCGGTGCAGTGTAGAATGTAACAGAGCTTGCTCCACCTGGAGTAACGATTGTAGCATTAGCAGTACCGTCAGCGGCCGCTACAAAGTTATACCAAACCCCGTTTGCTCCTGTTAGATCACAGCCCGCTGGGTTTCCATTTTCGGTGGTAGCCGCTGGCATTGCTACTGCGGGATCGGTATATGGGAACCCTATCTCGTCAACATCAATTGAATTCACAATCCTGTCATTTGGTGGAGGTGTTGGCGTACAAGTCACATCTAATGTAAAGTTACCGGTTGCGCCACCAAAACTGTGGATTAGGATATAATATTCAGTATTTCCATCAGTGGCAAAGGTCACTTCAGATTGAAGTCCACATGCATCATCATTTCCGTCAACACATATCAAGGCTGCACAAGAACCTCGGTACACAGATATTTTGGAGTCAAAATCAGTTCCATTACAAAGCGACACGGTGATTTCTCCTGGCAATCCACTGTCGTCGTTCAGTTTGTACCATACGCCTGGTGATGTAATTGCTGTACCGCAAGTGGGGGCTGAGTCGATGGTCGCACCTTCCGTAGTTCCTGTAGTGGAAGAACCGCAACTTACTTCAATCGCTCCTCCGCAATCATCATTTATTATAGGATCTTCACAGGTCACGTTCAAAGTAAAGTTACCAGAATTACTGCCGAAACCTTCTACCATAATATAATAGGTAGAAGTACCATCAGAAACAAAAGTTACTTCAGATTGAAGGCCGCAAGAGTCATCATTGAAAGCAATCTGATTTTGAAGGTCGCAATCGTCAAAAACGCGAAGATATGAGTCATAATCAGTGCCACCACCGCATAATGAAATGGTAACCAACTGTGAAGTACCGCTTCCTGTGAATTTATAAAACACATCCGGCGCAGCATTTCCACCAGAGTCTGTTGCAGTTGTGGTTTCACCAGTCACAGTGTCACCACAGGAAACTGCTATGGCACCAGAACAATCGTCATAGTTTCCACCGCCCCCAATTGGAGAACAAGTTGCAGCAAAGGTATAAACGCCTTCATTAGTAGGCTCGGTAATGAACCCTGCTACTCCGTCGTCATAGCTAAGACCAAAGCCTATTACAGCAGCAGTCGAGAATTCCCAGAAAGTGTTGCTTCCGTCTGTTGGCTCAAGAGATAGCCCAATCCAATAGGTGGTAGCTGCCCCTACTTGCCCAGGCAAGTTAACATCTGCGATATCCAATTCTACGCTCCAAGCATCATAACCAAAGTTATTACCAATCACAACCTGTGAATCAGGAACCAAGCTTGTTTGAGAGGTTACAAGTG
>JBEBRF010000032.1:0-21533 GCA_040394975.1 Aequorivita soesokkakensis | reverse complement strand
AAACCTTCGGAGGAAGTTCTTTTTAAGGAAAAGGGCAGCAAATTTTTCGGGTACGCCTTTCCGGTTTCTTCGGAAGAAGAAATAAAGGAACATATTGAAAACCTTAAAAAACAGCATCATTCCGCGCGACATTGGTGCTATGCCTGGCAGCTCGGCAAAAACTATGAACACTTCCGCGCCAATGACGACGGCGAACCTTCAAACAGTGCGGGAATGCCAATTTATGGGCAGTTGCAATCTTTTGATGTTACAAATATTTTGGTAGTTGTGGTGCGTTATTTTGGCGGGACCAAACTTGGGGTTGGCGGATTGATACAAGCATACAAAACCACGGCTCAAATGGCTTTGGAAAGCTGTAAAATAGCTGAAAAAACCATTGACGAAAACTTCCTTCTGAAATTTCAATATCCCGAAATGAACACGGTAATGCGGATACTAAAAGATGAAGGAATCAACGTGGTTCAACAAAAAATGGAACTGGATTGCGAGCTTGAAATTTCGGTTCGAAAAAAAGATGCAGCACGCATTTTTGAACTGTTTGAAAACACTTATAAAGTGACTGTCAAAAGGCTTGAAGAGTAACTATTTCCTCTTCAATTTTTCCATCAAATAATCTGGTGCTTTCATCAGTTTTTTGGTGGTGCTATTTACAAAAACCAAAATTGTTGAAGCGGTGACCAAAAGCTGTTTAGATTCATTATAAATTTCATAGTAAAATTCAATTTTTACGGTCGGCATTTGTTTCAAAGTAGTCTTTACCGTAAGCAAATCGTCATAAAAAGCGGGTTGTTTATAATCGATACTTAAATGCACCACCGGAAGGTGTATGTTATTGGCTTCCATCCATTTATAGGAAAACCCAAGCTCGCGGAGCCATTCGGTTCGGCCCTGTTCTAAGTATTGTGCATAGTTGCCGTAGTAAACAACTCCCATTTGGTCGGTTTCGCCGTAGCGCACCCTCAACGATGTAAGTGTATTCTTCAAAGTTTTGTGTTTTATAAAGAAAGTTTTTTGTAGATTTATCGAAAGGGAAGTATGGGGAAAAAAAACGAATAATTCAACCCTAATGTGGTTTTTTTTATAACTTTTTTGTTCACATATTTGCACTGTTAAGAAATAGCCCGGAAACACTCCATCCTCTATTTTTTGGCCACACCTTTTTAAAAACAGAAATCAGAATTCTTAACTATGAACAAAACTGCGGAAACGGTTTGGAACAATTGTTTGGCTTTTATCGAAGATAACATCACTTCGCAGGCATACAAAACTTGGTTCGAACCCATAAAAGCAGTAAAGTTAACCGATAATGCCCTGAGCATTCAGGTACCCAGCAAGTTTTTTTATGAATGGCTGGAAGAACACTACGTTAAGATTTTAAAGGTCGCCCTTACTAAAGAACTGGGCACCAACGCCAAACTTGTGTACATCATTCGGATGGAAAACACTTATGGCAACAAACAACCCTTTACCGAGAAAATTCCCAGCGCAAACCGAAGCGGCCTACAGTCACAGGAAGTTGACGTTCCCCTTAAAAACAAAAGCCCGGAACTTAAAAATCCGTTCGTAATTCCCGGAATCCGCAATGTAAAGATAGAGTCACAACTGAACCCAAACTATAATTTTGACAACTTTCTTGAAGGCGATTCAAACCGTTTGGCGCGTTCCGCCGGCCTCGCGGTAGCCAACAAGCCGGGCGGCACTTCCTTTAACCCCTTGCTTATTTTTGGCGGGGTCGGTTTGGGGAAAACACATTTGGGACACGCCATTGGGGTTGACATAAAAGACAAATATCCCGAAAAAACCGTACTGTATATTTCTGCCGAAAAATTTACGCAGCAATATATTGAATCGGTTAAAAAGAACAACCGCAATGATTTTATCCACTTCTATCAAATAATAGACGTATTGATCGTTGATGACATCCAGCTGCTTTCCGGAAAGGCCGGCACACAGGATGTTTTCTTCCATATTTTCAACCACCTGCACCAAAACGGCAAACAGGTAATCTTGACCAGTGACAAGGCTCCGGTGGATATGATTGATATTGAGCAACGTTTGCTTTCCCGTTTCAAATGGGGGCTTTCGGCTGAATTGAACCATCCCGATTACGACACCCGAGTGGCGATCATAAAAAACAAGCTGTACAGAGACGGGGTGGAAATGCCCGAAGACATCATCGAGTTTTTGGCGAACAACATAAAAACAAACATCCGCGAACTTGAGGGCGCAATCATTTCATTGATTGCACATTCGTCCTTTAACAAGAAAGAGATCACCATCGATCTTGCCCGAAAAATTGTTGATAACTACGTGAAGCATACCAAGCGGGAAGTTTCAATAGATTACATTCAAAAGGTGGTGAGTGATTATTTCCAAATGGATGTGGACACCCTACAGTCCAAAACCCGAAAGCGGCACATTGTGCAGGCAAGACAATTGGCCATGTTTTTCGCGAAGAAATATACCAAAGCTTCCCTCGCCTCCATTGGCTCACAAATTGGCCAGCGGGACCATGCCACGGTACTCCATGCCTGCAAAACGGTGGACAATCTTTCCACAACGGACAAGCAATTCCGGAAATATGTGGAGGACTTAAGCAAGAAGCTGACGCTTTAATTGAGTTTGCAGTGTTCAGTTGCAGTTTATAGTGAATACGTCTTCTTAATTTTTCTAAAATTTTAAACTTACAAAACCTGTTTTGAAAAAATATAAAATCCTTATGGTCTGCCTTGGCAATATTTGCCGCTCCCCTTTGGCGGAAGGAATTTTAAAATCAAAAATTGACGCTTCAAAAGTATTTGTAGATTCCGCGGGAACCGGCCATTGGCACGTTGGCGAAGAACCCGATAAAAGAAGTGTTGCAGTGGCGAAAAAGTACGGAATCGATATTTTGTCGCAACGCGGAAGACAATTCAGCACAAAGGATTTTGATGATTTTGATATTATTTATGTCATGGATAATTCCAACAAAGAAAATATTTTGGCGTTAGCCGAGAACGATTCCCACCAAAGAAAGGTAAAGTTAATTTTAAATGAAATTTTTCCAGGCGAAAACGTTGATGTTCCCGATCCCTATTTCGGGGGAAAGGAGGGATTCGAAAACGTATTCAAAATGCTGGACGAAGCCTGTGCGCAAATTGCCGAACAACATAACCAATAAATCCGGCCGATTTTTCTACCTTAGTATTTTCCCTAAAACATTAGCTATGAAAAAATTACTCCCTACGTTTTTATTGTTTTTTGTATCGGCACTTATTTTTGCGCAAGAGGTTGATATTGAACTTTTCAAAGATGGTTTTACTGACCCTCTACATTTGCAACATGCCAACGACGATCGGCTTTTTGTGGTTGAACAGGGCGGCAAAATAAAAATTATCCAAGGCGATGGAACAGTAAATGCGGTTCCGTTTATTGATGTTTCCGGACTGGTTTCGAGCGGAAATGAGCGTGGTTTGTTGGGGCTTGCCTTTCATCCAGATTATGCCAACAACGGTTATTTTTATGTGAATTATACTGATCTTGATGGCGATACTCAAGTTTCAAGATTTTCGGTAGATGCAGGAAACCCGGATTTGGCAGATATAAATTCTGAATTGCCAATTATTGGTTATGAGCAGCCATTCTCAAACCACAATGGCGGCAATCTGGCTTTTGGGCCGGACGGCTATCTTTACATTGCCTCCGGCGATGGCGGTAGCGGTGGCGATCCCGGAAATCGTGCCCAAAATAAAAATTTATTGCTCGGAAAATTATTGCGGATAGATGTAAACAATCCTTCCGGAGGAAACAATTATGGTATTCCCGCGGACAATCCTTTTGTGGGGGATCCAAATGCCCGAGGGGAAATCTGGGCGTATGGCCTTCGGAATCCGTGGCGATTTTCTTTTGATTTGACCGATGGAAATCTTTGGATCGCAGATGTGGGCCAAGGAAATTGGGAAGAAATAAACCGCGCAACAGCTTCTGAAGCTGGGCTGAACTACGGTTGGCGCTGTTATGAAGGAAACCATCCATACAATACGGATGCCTGCCCACCACAATCGGAATTAACGTTTCCCATCGCCGAATATTCACATTCAAATGGTTGCTCCATTTCTGGCGGTTATGTTTATAGAGGTTCTGTATATACAGATATTGCCGGTTATTATTTTTTCGCGGATTACTGTAGTGGGCTTATTGGCACGGTTGATAGCGCTGGAAATTTAATTGATCACGGCGATTTCTCCGGCAATTGGGTCTCTTTTGGAGAAGACGTAAACAAAGAGCTTTATATTATTAACATTGGCGGTTCCATTTATAAAATTAAAGGAGGGGAAATTGCTGGAACTGAAGATTTTTCTTTGGAAAATTCGCTGAACATGTTTCCAAATCCCGCTTTTGAAATTGTTACTTTCAGTATAAAAAATGACACTATCGGGACCATTCAGTTATTCGATGTTAGGGGCAGTCTGGTTTTTTCAGAAGAACATATTTCAGCCCCCCAAATAACTGTGCCAATCGAAACACTGAACCCGGGAATTTACTTCGCCAAAGCTACTTCACAAAAAGGGCAAACAAGCGTAAAGAAGTTAATCGTTCAATAAGAATTAATGACTTCAAAAAAAGGTGATTTGTACCTCATTCCATGCCCTTTGGGAGACGTGCCCCCTTTAGTGGTACTCCCTAATTCCGTGAAAAGTTCCATAGAAAGAATAGACCACTACATTGTGGAGCACGAAAAGAATGCGAGACGTTTTATAAAAAGTATCGTACCGGAAAAGGCTCAGGGAAGTTTAAAAATACAGGAGATAAACAAGTTTACAAATCCGGAAGATATAGCATCAATGCTCAATCCATGCTTGGAAGGATTTGATGTGGGCATAATCAGTGATGCCGGCTGTCCCGGCATTGCCGATCCGGGAGCAATTACCGTAAAATTTGCGCACGAACTTGACCTACGGGTAATCCCCTTGGTGGGGCCTTCCTCCCTATTGCTGGCAATGATGGCAAGCGGCTTTAACGGGCAGAACTTTGCGTTCAACGGCTATTTGCCCATTGATAAAAGTGAAAGAAAAACCGAAATAAAACGCCTTGAAAAACTTTCTAAGGACTCGGGACAGTCACAATTGTTTATTGAAACGCCATACCGGAACAATCAAATGTTACAGAGTTTGATTGAAAACCTTGGCTCCCAAACCAAAATTTGCGTGGCCTGCGACCTAACTTTAGCTTCTGAATATATAAAAACGGCAACTGTGGAACTATGGAAAAAAATAAAGGTGGACCTTCACAAAAGACCCACCTTGTTTATCATTCACGGATAAAAATTTATATAACCCGCGGCTTTTTGTTAGCCTCAATGTGTGAGGTATCATAGCCCGAGAACCGGTGGAGGTAATATCGAATTGAAGCGCCGTTGGCATCTTCAAAACGGTTTTCGCCAGCACTTCTCAGAAATTTTTTCACATTTCCGGCGCCGGCTAAATGTGCGGCCGCCAAAATTCCAGACTCAGTAATTTTTACTCCGCCAATGGTCTTGCCGGAATATCTTTTAATATCATTGCGAAGCACCCATTTATTCAAAGAAGTGTAGGCAAAAAATGCCGCTTCTTGTTGCCGGGTGTCATAGAGGAAATTATCTGTGTTTTTTAAGCCCATCATTCGTAGAGTGGCCTGGGAAAACTGATATTTCCCCATATATCCATAATCATTCACGATATGGTAATTTCCTTGCGATTCTTTAAAACCGAGTGCTTCCTTGAAACCCACGTATGATTTTCCCAAAAACAAATAAAATCTCGGGGTAACTGGAGCTATAATGGGCATAACCTCGGATTCCGTTGGAACGTTATAATTTAACACTAATCCTTCGGTACTAAAAGCTGAAAAATCGTAACTGTCTTTTGAAATGAAACCTGTCCCTACGAGTGCGGTAACAACAAGTAATACTGTTATTAGATGTATTCTTTTTTTCATTAAATCTTAAAATTCGGATGTACAATTACATCTTCTTTTCAGCGGGCAAATATACGACTTTTTTTAAAAATCTGATTTTAAGGCCGTTAAATAAATGTGAAATAAAATTTCAATAACTTCTGGCGCTCATTGGGCCACCACTTACAAGTTCACACTTGCATTGTTATCTGGAGGAATATGGGATAGGTCATAATCAACGAAACGTTTCATATAACGGGTTATCGGCACATTATTGCCATCGCTGAAAATGACTTCGCCATTGCTGTCCAAAAATTTCTTCACATTTCCGGCACCTCCCAGATGGGCAGCGGCCAAAAGGCCAGATTCCGAAATTTTCACGTCATTGATGAATTGGCCATTATAAGTGTCTATATAATCACGGAGCAGCCATTTGTTTTTGGATATCAATGCTTTAAATGCCTCTTCCTGTAACATGGGGGAGTTTAAAAACCGGTTTGTGTTGTAAACCCCGAGCCACCGCAGCGTGGAGGGCCCAAACTGATATTTGCCCAAATAGCCAAATCTGTTCCTTGCCCTATAGTTGCCGCTGCTTTCAAGAAAACCGAGGTCATGGCAAAAACCCAGAAAAGACTTTCCGAGGAAGGGAACACTATCTTGTGCGGTCAAGTTTATTTCATATTCATACGGAACATACACAAGGTCGCCTGTAATTTCCGTAGCAAAAATTGAGTTGCTATTATCCTTGATTTTTGTGGAGAATGCCGTGGCTACAAAAAAACCCAAACCCAGCATTCCGGATAGTTTTAAAAAACGTTTCGCCATATTTTCCAATATTTTTAAATTCTGAATTGGACCGATTGCTTCTCAAAGAAATAAAATGGAACTGTGGGAAAAAAAATCAATCTACCTTCAGAATGTCCGCCGCCCACTATGAAAATATTGTGCCAAAGTAAAAAAAGATGAAAAAATATTTACTGAATATCAAATTATTAGCAGATTTCTGATCAAAAACTAAAGTTATCCATTCTTGAGGCAGGAACTCATTTATATGTAGGAATGAAAAGTTGGAAGTTTACCGATTTAACCCCTGACTGTTGATCCACCGAACATATTCCGCTTTATTTGCATTATGTTGAGCCAGGGTTTTCGCGAATTTATGGTATCCAAAATTTGATACGTCAGCTACAAAATAATAAAAATCATGTTTTTCAGGATTCAATACCGCATCGATGGAAGAAATATCGGGCATGGTGATAGGCCCAGGCGGAATTCCCGAATATTTATAAGTATTATAAGGTGAATTCACTTCCAGATCCTTATAAAGCACACGTTTGATGATTTGGTTGTAATCTCCACTTTCCCGTTTTAACGCATAAATAACAGTGGGATCGGCCTGAAGGAGCATCCCGATTTTAAGTCTGTTCACGTACACACCGGCCACCCGGGGGCGTTCGTCAACTTTTACGGTTTCTTTTTGTACTATTGCGGCAAGGGCCATCACTTGTTCCTTTGAAAGGTTTAACGCCTTTGCTTTTTCGGTCCGTGTGTCGCTCCAAAACCTTTTGTACTCAGTTTTCATACGGCTCACAAAGGTTTCCGCGGAACTGTTCCAATAAAACTCGTATGTATTTGGAATGTAAAGTGAAAGTGCGGTTTCTTGGTTAAGGCCCATTTCCGTCAAAAACTGTGGTTCCCGCATGGCCTGCAGCAATGACAGGCTGTCCGCCTCTATTTGTTTCGAAATATGTCCCGCCAGGTCTTCCAGTCTTTCCTGATTGTTGAATTTCACATTTATTGGAATATTCTTACTTCGAAGCACATTTACAATATCATTATTGGTCATCCCTCTTTTGATTATGAAGTGGCCGGGTTTCACATTTTCCGAATATTTCTTTTGGTTGGCTACCGCATAAAACGTTTCGGCATCCCTTAAAAGCGGTTGTAGCTCAGCCACAACCTCATCAATAGTGGCATTCGTTGGGATGTAAACATGGGCCTCTTCATTATTGAATGATGTATTTCCGGAGAAAGCCGTGTGGTAAACATACCACGCGAAGCAGCCCATTGCTACTGCGCCGAGCAACACAATAATTATAAGTATTTTTTTTATGTACATTTTGGTCTCTTACTATTTGGGGTTATCGGTGGCAATTTTTAGCGAATCAGTTGATATATGAGTTCATCCTTAAATTTTCCGTTCCAGAAAATCCAATCCCTTTTTTTACCGCTTTTCTCAAATCCTATTTTCTCAAAAAGACGGATGCTTCCCGTATTATCCTCAGTTATATTGGCAAAAATTTGATGAACGCCCAAATGGGCAAAGGCATAATTACACGTGAGCTCGAGTGCTTCTGCCGCAAATCCTTTTCGTTGGTCTTCCGCGAAAAAAACAACGATGCCCACCCCCACTCTGCGATGCTTCGGGTCAAAATCAAAAAGATCGATAAACCCAGCTACTTGTGAGTTTTCGTTTTTGCAAATCACAAGGCGCAGTTGTTTTATGTCAAAAATATCACGGTGGCTGTTTTCTATATAATCCCTTAAAATGAATCTGGAAAAAGGCGTAGCGGTATTGCTTACCTCCCAAAGCGATTCGTCATTTTCCAGATTGTACAGAAAATCCAGATCGGAAGGCTCCAGGGCGCGCAGATATATGTTGTTTCCTTTTAAGGTTGCCATTGCCAAATTCCCTTAAAAACCTGTACGGCGGGTCCTTCCAAATATACGTTTTTATACGTGGAGCCCCGCTTTTCAAACCGAACGAGAAGCTCTCCGCCCGGCGTTTTCAGCCTTACCTGATTGTGTGGCGTTTTTCCTGTTGCAAACATTCCTATTGCCACCGCGGTAACCCCAGTGCCACAGGAAAGGGTTTCGGCTTCCACGCCTCTTTCATAGGTCCGGACGGAAAATATTCCCTCATTATTTTGCTCGACAAAATTTATGTTTGCGCCTTCCTTTCCGTAGATTTTATTTCGAAGGGTTCTTCCTTTTGAAAATACATCGAAATCCTGAAGATTTGAAACCATTTCCACATGATGTGGGGAGCCGGTATTCAAAAAAATATGGTTTTCAAAAAGGTTTACTTTGTCAACGTCGTTCATTCTTAGGGAAACCCAATCATTTTTTACTGTGGCTTCATGCGTGCCGTCAACCGCTTCAAAAGTTGTTTTTTCAGAAATGATGCCGAGGAAATTCGCAAAATGTGAAATACATCTTCCGCCATTTCCGCACATGGAGCTCAAATTGCCATCGCTATTGTAATAGACCATCTTAAAGTCTGCCGAAGGATGGTTTTCCATCAGCAACAACCCGTCAGCCCCAACGCCAAAACGTCGGTCACAGATTTGGGCTACCAATGCGGTATTATCCTTCGGGAAAAAATTATCGCGATTGTCTATAATCACAAAATCATTTCCGGTGCCCTGATATTTATAAAAGGTGAATTCCATACGGGTACAAATATATAAAAAGCCATTTCAGCCACTGGGAAAGTGAGCGCGTTAAATGCAAGTTAAATACCTAGTTGTGGCATACTTTTTTCAGGTTGGGGTTATTAAATTTGGGCAAATGTAGAAAAGGAAGTGGTTTAAATTTTTCCAGAAACACGGGCTCCCAAAATACATTTTTTGAAAGCTACGTTATTAATCATTATAAAATCTATTATACAATGAAACAGACATTCCGTTTATTTTTAGTGGCTTTGTTTTCGGGCGCCATCACTCTTGGCGGCTATAAATATTTCGAAAAAAAAGAATTCATTTCATTTGAACCGCCACAAACACGTTTTATTCCCACTAATTTTTCATCCGCCGCGGCAGAGATGAATACAGATTTTACCGAAGCAGCGGAAAAAACGGTCCACGCGGTGGTTCACGTAAAAAACATGAGCGTGAGCACACAACCCACGAATATTTTTGAATATTTCCAAGGTGGCGGCCAGCCTCGGGCGAGAATTGGCAGCGGCAGCGGGGTTATCGTTTCGCCAGATGGGTATATTGTTACCAACAACCACGTAATTGCAAACGCCACCAATCTCGAAGTTACCTTGAACAACAACAAGACCTACACCGCAAAACTTGTGGGCACCGACCCAAGTACAGATATTGCCCTTATTAAAATTGCGGACGATGAACCCTTTCCCTTTGTCCCTTTCGGCGATTCCAACAATGTGAAACTCGGCGAATGGGTTTTGGCAGTTGGCAATCCATTCAACCTGACCTCCACCGTAACCGCTGGCATTATAAGCGCCAAAGCCCGCGACCTGAACCAGTTTGACGGAAACCCCCAATCTTTTATCCAAACCGATGCGGCCGTAAACCGCGGAAACAGCGGCGGGGCTTTGGTGAACACCCGCGGCGAGCTTATTGGCATTAACACGGCCATTACTTCCGAAACGGGGAGCTATGTGGGCTATTCTTTTGCCGTTCCCTCAAACAATGCGCGGAAAGTGATAGAGGACATTCTTGAATTTGGTGATGTGCAGCGCGGCATCCTTGGCATTCAAGTGGGCAACATCAACCCACAGATTGCGGAAAAATATGGAATCAGTGAAACCGAAGGCGTGTTCGTGGGCGGAATAGAAAGAGGCAGCGGGGCAGATAGGGCCGGCATTCGCGAAGGTGACATAATCAAACAATTGGATGGCTATAAAGTTTCAAAATTTGCAGACCTTTCGGGCTATTTAGGTTCAAAAAGACCGAATGATGTGGTTGAAGTAACCATTATTCGGGATGGAAAGGAAAGAAAAGTGCCAGTTACCCTGGTTAAATTGGAGACCTTTTCAATAGATGATTTGGGCCTGGAAGTCAAGAACACAACAAAGGCCGAACTGCGCGAACGCGGCCTGGACAACGGAGTCACCGTGACCCGCGCCCTAACCCCCGAGGTGGCACAATATAAACTGGAAGGAATCATCATCACAAAAATTAATGACCAAACAGTGAATGATATTGATGACGTTAAGCGAATCATGACCCAGCGCGATTACCGCTCGCCTATCAAAATGACTTTCATGGACACATCGGGAACCATAAACTCCTTTATTTTTAGATAAATATTGGAGCCGGGAATGTGGAAACACCGCTGAATATCAAAACTTTCGGAGCTGTTTTTATTTTCCACATTTATTTCCAAACCCCAGTTGAAATAGGTATTTTTGCACCAAATTTTAAACCCTCTAAATCCCTTCCTTATGAATTTTGATGACGTTTATGAAAAAGAACTTTCATTTCAAACGGACCGACGCAAAGCTTCAGTAGAATTTATTAAAATCATCAGTGATCTTTGGTATGACAAGTCTATTGAATTGGTGCTCTTCCGAAACCAACTTATAGACCGAAATGTGAGCGAAATTTTAAACCTTCATGAATATGCGGGCGAATTTGTGAATAAGCCCATTTCCATTTTTGATTCGGTGGAAATTGCTCAGGCCATTAAGACCCTGGACCTTCCCCCGGCAAAATTGGACATTGGCAAACTTACCTATGAATTCCATTTGGAAGACGACAAATATTCTAACGCCCTCGCCTTTGTGTCTGACAAACTACGGGACGCAAAAGAGGCCAAAACAGTGGTGCCAAAAGATGTGGTGCTGTACGGCTTTGGACGGATTGGACGCCTGTTGGCCCGCGAGCTGATGACCCGGACCGGCCAAGGAAACCAACTGCGCCTTCGCGCCATAGTGGTTCGCGGAAAAATGGACCAGACCAATTTAGACAAAAGAGCAACCCTGTTACAGTATGACTCTGTTCATGGCGACTTTCCCGGCACAGTGCGCGCCGACCTGGATAATGAGGCCTTAGTAATCAATGGCACAACGGTGCATATCATTTCAGCAAATAATCCAGAGGATATTGATTATACCCAATATGGAATTGAAGACGCTCTAATTATTGATAACACCGGCGCTTTCCGTGATGACAAGGAATTGGGCCGACACTTAAAGGCAAAAGGTGCTTCAAAGGTGTTGCTGACCGCCCCTGGAAAAGGGGTGCCCAACATCGTGCATGGCGTAAACCAAAACGAATATGACCCGAATACCGTTGATATATTTTCAGCAGCTTCGTGCACCACAAACGCCATCACGCCCATTTTAAAGGCCGTTGAGGATTCATTTGGCGTGGTCCGCGGGCATTTGGAAACCATTCATGCTTACACGAACGACCAGAACTTGGTGGACAATATGCACAGCAAATACCGCCGTGGCCGTGCGGCAGCATTGAATATGGTAATCACCGAAACCGGTGCCGGAAGCGCCGTTGCAAAGGCATTGCCCGTTTTGGCGGGAAAACTGACCAGCAACGCCATTCGGGTTCCCGTTCCAAATGGGTCTTTGGTGGTGCTAAATCTTGAACTGGCAACCCCCACTACCTTGGAAGGCATAAATGCCACAATGAAGCAATATGCCCTGGAAGGTGATTTGGTGGAGCAGATAAAATATTCCCTCAGCAATGAACTGGTTTCAAGTGACATTGTGGGCACCTCGGCCCCGGCCATTTATGACAGTAACGCCACCATTGTTACCGAAGATGGCAAAAACGTGGTGCTTTATGTGTGGTATGACAATGAATATGGCTACAGCCACCAAGTGATCCGCTTGGCAAAATACATTGCGCAGGTTAGGAGATATACTTATTATTAATAACCGTAATTTTAAATAAAAAATCCCACTATAACATAGCGGGATTTTTTTTTGAAGTATTTAGCCGGAATAAAAAACAAAGCTGCGCAGGGTACATATTTCTTTTACTTTTTAAATATACCTTTTGCTAATCAGCTGAAAGAGTAGTTAAAATATAACTTTTCATAGTCAAACTATCATTATTAATAATCAAATAAAATAACTTACGGCAGATTTATGGGGATGTAAAGGAATCAAATACTTTTTATGACTTCATTAACTGTGAATTTCCACAGTTTCCAGCAAATTTGTTAAAATCATTTATTCCAAAAATAATGGCTGACCTAAAAAATAGAAGAGGTTTCAAGAAGAAGCGCTATATCATTCCCATTATAATAATACTCCTGCTCATCGCCTTCCGTTTATACCTTCCCACTCTGGTAAAAGATTACGTAAACAAGGTTTTGGCAGACATTCCCGGCTATTATGGACAGGTGGATGATATTGACATTGCCCTGGTCCGTGGGGCCTACGTTATAAACGGAATGTACCTGAACAAAGGCACTGCAGAATCTCAGATTCCATTTTTAAACTTCCCCAGAACTGATATTTCCATTGAGTGGAAATCACTTTTCAATGGCAAAATTGTAAGTGAAATAATAATGGAAAGCCCAGAGGTCATCTATGTTTTTGAAGACCAAAAGGAACAATCCGGCGATGCGGGCGTGGACGATTGGACCAAAGCGCTCACAGACCTGGTCCCCATAGACATCAACCATTTGGAAATACACAACGGCACCCTGGCCTTTATGCAGCTCAGCGCCCAGCCCGCAATTGACCTGCAAATAAACCAGCTGCAACTAACGGCGGACAACCTTCGCAACGTGGTGGAAAAGGAACGCATACTGCCTTCCCCCATCCGCGCCAGCGGGGTTTCCATCGGCAATGGAAAAGTGGCCCTGGAGGGAAACATGAACCTAATAAAGGAAATACCCGATATGGACCTCTCCTTTTCGTTGGAAAATGCTGAAGCTACTGCCTTGAATGATTTCACAAAATATTATGCCGGCCTTGATTTTGACAAAGGCACCTTCGGAATTTACAGCGAAGTGGCCATAGCCGACGGCCATTTAGTGGGCTATGTAAAACCCCTGCTTACCAACACCACCCTGATTGGCGAGGACGATAATTTCCTGGAAGTGCTGTGGGAAGGCTTTGTGGGCCTTTTCAAATTCATCCTCAAAAACCAAGGCACAGACACCCTGGCCACCAAAGTTCCTTTTGAAGGCGACCTCAATAATGTGGAAGCGGGCGTATGGCCCACCGTGTTCAATATATTTGAAAATGCCTGGATCCAAGCCTTCAAAGGCGAAGTTGACAATGAGATTGACTATAAGGATGCCTTTAAGGAAGGTGAAATAACCCGAGAGGAAAAACGGAAAATACGTAGAAAACAGCGCGAAAAGGAACGCCAAGAAAGAAAAAAGGAGCGGGAAGCAAAAAAGGGTTGATTCATTTCAAATCCTTACTTTTGCGGTCTTAATTCCTTAAAGAATACAGCTATGGCAATGCGGATTGATATTATTACAGTGCTGCCCGAACTTCTCTCCAGCCCTTTTGAAGCCTCCATCCTTAAACGCGCCATTGAAAAACAACTTGTGGAAATCCACACCCACAACCTGCGCGATTGGTCCACAAATGCCTATAAACAAATAGACGATTACCAGTTTGGTGGCGGCGCGGGAATGGTGATGATGATTGAGCCTATTGACAAATGTATTTCAGAACTGAAGGCCGAAAGAGATTACGACGAAGTAATATATATGACGCCCGATGGGAAAACTTTTAATCAGCACACCGCCAATGAGCTTTCGCTTAAAAAAAATATAATCATTCTCTGCGGACATTACAAAGGCGTGGACCAACGCGTGCGCGACCATTTCATAACCCGCGAAATCTCTGTGGGCGATTTTGTTTTGAGCGGCGGCGAACTTCCCGCGGCACTTGTTTGTGATGCAATAATACGATTGATTCCCGGCGTATTGGGAAACGAAACCAGCGCTTTGACGGATTCTTTTCAGGACAATTTATTGGCTCCACCCGTTTACACCCGTCCTGCGGAATATAAAGGCTGGGCCGTTCCCGAAATTCTTATTAGCGGAAACACCCCGAAAATTGAGGAATGGCGGGAAGAGGAAGCTTATAAACGTACTAAGGAACGCAGGCCGGATTTGCTGACTTGATAAGAAAATAAAAACGCAAGTGCTTGCATCCTAATATTAATTACTTATTTTTGCACCCACTTAATCCAACCTCTGGCGATACCCGTGAACGTTGTTTTAATTTAAACCTTATCAAATTAACAAAATGGAAGCGTTAATTAAATTTGTACAAGACGAATTTGTTACAAAAAAAGAATTTCCTGAATTCGGAGCCGGTGATACAATTACCGTTTACTACGAAATCCGTGAAGGGGAAAAAACAAGAACCCAGTTTTTTAGAGGTGTTGTAATCCAAGTGAAAGGAACAGGTATTACCAAAACTTTTACAATCCGTAAAATGAGCGGTACCGTTGGTGTGGAACGTATTTTCCCACTTAACATGCCAGCCCTTCAAAAAATCGAGATCAACAAAAAAGGTAGCGTGCGTAGAGCCCGAATTTACTACTTTAGAGGTCTTACTGGTAAGAAAGCACGTATCAAAGAAAAGCGTATGTAGTTTATTCTTTGTTGAAAACCATCAAAAGCCCTGTTTTAACGGGGCTTTTTTTATGAACAATTGTTTACAAACACTGTTCGTAAACGGTGGATTTTATAAGGTTACAAAATTGTTGCACATTGAATATTCCATTATATATTAGCAATATCAAAACGGCGTAAAAACCGAATTGATAAACTAAAGTAACGTTCTTTTACATTATTTTTTCCAAATTGCTGACGAAGCTAACGCTCTTAGGAATGTTAGCCTCCAGATTTTGAAAAGATAAAAAGAAAACACTTTACAAGCTTTTTTTGATTGCTTGAGGTACTCACGATCTTTAGATTATTAGTATTGAGATTGAAAAAAGTTTTGGGTCAGTTTTTTGAAAATGGCATCAACTTCACGGAAGATGGAAATTACAAAATTTTGAACCCGTGTAAGTAAGTCACAGCCGCAAGGGTATAATAAACTTGCCTTGATCCCGATTTTATCGGGATGGTTGGTAACGGTTTGCTTTACAAGGAGCCATATCACAATGTATTTTATACAGTGATATGGCTTTTCTTGTTTAAGAAAGTAATGGTTTTTGGCCATGAATTCACGAATATTATATAAAATTATTCGTGAATTCGTGGCAAAACAATTCAACCAACCAACAACTTCTCAAGATTTAAACTCATAAACCTTCTTTCAAAAGCCCTACCAAATAGCTATATTTGCGTTCCTAAAAATTTCAACACATCATATTTTCAAAAACAATTTCAATGACAAACTCTTCCAAAATTATATATACAAAAACTGACGAAGCCCCGGCCCTTGCAACCTATTCCTTTCTGCCAATTGTAAAGGCTTTTACTTCGCCCGCAAACATAAAACTTGAAAGTCGCGATATTTCATTGGCGGCGAGAATATTGGCCGTTTTTCCAGAACTTCTTTCCGAGGAACAAAGAGTAAATGACGATTTGGCCGAGTTAGGCGAACTGGCAAAAACTCCCGAAGCGAATATCATAAAACTGCCCAACATTAGTGCTTCAGTTCCGCAACTTACTGAGGCAATTGCCGAGCTTCAAAAGAAAGGTTTTAATATTCCAGATTATCCGGAAACCGCTACAACTTCCGAAGAAAAAGAGATAAAAATAAAATACGACAAAATAAAAGGAAGTGCCGTAAACCCCGTACTTCGTGAAGGAAACAGTGATCGCCGCGCGCCAAAAGCCGTAAAAAATTATGCAAAAAACCATCCGCACAGCATGGGCGCTTGGAGCAGCGATAGCAAAAGCCACGTTTCCACAATGCAGCACGGTGATTTCTTCCACAATGAAAAATCATTGACGATAGATTCCGATGATACTTTGAGTATTGTTTTAGTCGAAAATGGTGGAAATAAAACCATTTTAAAAGACAATTTAAAAGTATTGAAAGGCGAAATTATCGATGCAACGATGTTGAGCAAAAAAGCATTGATTTCATTTTTGGAAGCACAAGTGAAAGATGCCAAAGAGAAGAAAGTATTGTTTTCGGTGCATTTGAAAGCAACGATGATGAAAGTGAGCGACCCAATTATTTTTGGTTACGTAGTGAAAGTTTATTTTGAGGATTTATTCAAAAAATACGCCGATACTTTCAAAAAAATTGGCGTTGATGCAAACAATGGTTTGGGCGATTTGGAGAACAAACTTTCCGAATTAGCGGAAGAAAAAAGAAACGAAATTCTTTCAGACATCAAAAAAATAATGGCCGAAAATGCAGCCCTGGCAATGGTTGACAGCAACAAAGGCATAACCAACCTTCACGTTCCAAGTGACGTTATTGTGGATGCATCCATGCCGGCGATGATCCGCAATTCCGGACAAATGTGGGGCGCTGACGGAAAAAGCCACGATACAAAAGCTGTGATTCCCGACAGTAGTTATGCGGGAATTTATGAAGTAGCGATTGAATTCTGCAAAAAAAACGGAGCATTCGACCCAACAACCATGGGAACCGTTCCAAACGTAGGGTTGATGGCTCAAAAAGCTGAAGAATATGGCAGCCACGATAAAACTTTTGAAATTTCAGCAGATGGAAAAGTACAGGTTTTGGACGCCTCCGGAAAAGTGATTGTTGAGCACAATGTTGAAAAAGGTGACATTTGGAGAATGTGCCAAGTGAAGGATCTGCCAATTCAGGATTGGGTGAAACTCGCTGTTGAGCGCGCTCGTGCAACCGAAACTCCCGCCATTTTTTGGTTGGATGAAAACCGCGCCCACGATGCAGAATTAATCAAAAAAGTGAAAAAATATTTGGGCGAGCACGATACCAACGGACTCGAAATAAAAATCCTTTCCCCGGAAAAAGCTACCGAATATACCTTGGAACGCATAAAAGCTGGAAAAGACACCATTTCTGTTACGGGAAATGTGCTGCGCGATTATTTGACGGACCTCTTCCCTATTTTGGAATTGGGCACAAGCGCAAAAATGCTCTCCATTGTTCCGTTGATGAACGGCGGCGGACTGTTTGAAACGGGTGCCGGAGGTTCTGCCCCAAAACACGTTGACCAGTTTTTGGAAGAAAACCATCTGCGTTGGGATTCTTTGGGCGAATTTTTGGCTCTCGCGGTTTCTTTGGAGCACTTGGGGACAAAATACAACAATCCAAAAGCAATTATTTTGGCGGATGCTTTGGATGAGGCCACAGAAAAATATCTCGAAAACAGCAAATCTCCCTTGCGAAAAGCAGGAGAAATCGATAACCGCGGAAGCCATTTCTATTTGGCAATGTATTGGGCAGAAGCGCTTGCGAAACAAAGTAAAGACGAGGAGTTGAAAAAAATATTCACTCCAATCGCAAAAGAGCTTAAAGAAAATGAAGCGAAAATCAATAATGAATTAATCAACGCCCAAGGAAAATCCATTGACATAGGCGGTTATTATGAACCAACTGAGAAATTGGTTTCCGAAGCCATGCGACCGAGCAAAACATTTAATAACATACTTTCGGAAATAAAATAATTTCCAACACGTTTATAAACCTTCAGTTATCGCTGAAGGTTTTTTATTCAGAAAATAAACACTTGAAAAAAACAGTTACCTTTTTACTTTTCTTTGTAATCACTTATACTTTTTCCCAAGAAAAATTCACGCTCAGCGGCACCATTTCCGAAGCGGATACGGGCGAAACTTTAATTGGCGTAAACGTGATTGTTCCTTCCCTTCAAACCGGAACGGTTACAAATCAATACGGATATTATGCCATCACACTTCCAAAAGGCGATTATGAAATTGTTTACAGCAGCATAGGTTTCGCGGCCCAAAAATTTCAAATTTCCCTTTCTGAAAATGTGAAAAAAGATTTGGAATTGGCCACCGACACCGAAAATCTGGATGAAGTTGTAATTGAAACCAATGTTGAAAAACTAAACATCCGCAGCTCGCAAATGAGCGCCAACACACTTTCTACAACAACTATTAAAAAAATCCCCGTGGTTTTGGGCGAAGTTGATGTTATAAAAGCAATAACGCTACTTCCCGGGGTTACGAGTGCGGGCGAAGGCGCAAGTGGATTCAACGTTCGCGGCGGCGCGGCAGACCAGAATTTGATTTTGCTGGACGAGGCTACACTTTACAGTTCTTCACATTTATTTGGGTTCTTTTCGGTTTTCAATCCCGACGCCATCAAGGATTTGACGCTTTATAAAGGCGGAATTCCGGCACGTTATGGCGGACGGATTTCTTCCGTATTGGACATTTACCAAAAAGATGGCAACAAACGCGAATATCACGCCAGCGGCGGAATTGGTTTGGTAGCGAGTAGATTGCTTTTGGAAGGTCCCATAAAAAAGGACGAAGCCTCGTTTTTAATTGGCGGCAGAAGCAGTTATGCACATTTATTTTTGCCTCTTTTTGACAATGACAACATCGCCTATTTTTATGATTTGAACACCAAACTTAGCTACAATCTCAACGATAACAACCGTCTCTTTTTGTCGGGCTATTTCGGAAGGGATGTTTTTGAAATATCGGATACCTTCGCGAATAGCTTCGGAAATACCACCTTAAACCTTCGTTGGAACCATCTTTTTTCAGATAAATTGTTTTCAAATCTGTCCTTGATTTATTCAGATTATTATTACGGTTTGCAACTGAAATTTGTGGAATTCGATTTTGACAGCGGCATCCGGAACTTCAATTTGAAGTACGATTTCACACATTACATTTCAAACAATGTGGATTTACGGTACGGAATAAACAGTATTTACTACAAATTCAATCCCGGAAACGTAACGCCAACTACGGAAGATTCGGGAATAAATCCTTTTAAACTTACCGATAAATACGCGTGGGAAAATGCGGTTTACGTAGATTCAGAAATTGAAATTTCGGATAAAATTTCAGTGCAGGCCGGGCTTCGTTTGTCAACTTTCAATCGTTTGGGGCAGGATCAATTATTTTTATATGAAAATGACAATCCAATACTTTACAATCAAAGTTTGGATATTTATCAAAAAGCGAATCCAATTGATACTATTTCCTTTGGCAGAAGTGAAACCATAAAATCCTTCGCCAATCTTGAACCGCGGTTTGCGATTTCCTATTTGCTGAATGACGATTCTTCCATAAAAGCCAGTTACAACAGGATGTCGCAATACGTTCATTTAATCAGCAACACCACTTCGCCAACGCCTTTTGATATTTATGCGCCCAGCGGAAAGTATATTGAACCGCAATTGGGAAATCAAGTAGCGATGGGATATTTCAGGAATTTCAAAAATTATTCGTTGGAAGTCGAGACTTTTTATAAAGAAGTGAAAAACCGTTTGGATTATGTGGATGATGCCGATTTGATCGCAAACAATGCAGTAGAGCAAATTCTGCTAAAAAGTGAAGCGCGGGCCTATGGACTGGAAATGCTTTTCAAAAAAAATACAGGGAAATTGCAAGGTTGGGTGGCCTACACACTTTCAAAAAGTGAACAGCGCACGCCCGGAAGAACCGCTATTGAAAGCGGGATAAATAATGGGGAATGGTACAATTCGGCCTGGGACAAAACACACGACTTTTCAATTACGGCACAATATTCACTTTCAGAAAATTGGTCTTTTGGCACAAATTTCATTTTCCAAACCGGAATACCCACCACTTATCCGGAAGGGCAATATGAATACAACGGCCTGATAGTTCCCGTTTATGAAGCCCGCAACAGCAGCAGGCTTTCTCCCTTCCATCGATTGGATTTATCGGCCACTTGGACGCCGAAACCCAATACCGAAAAACGCTGGAAAGGCGAGTGGGTTTTCAGCATTTACAATGCCTACAACCGTAAAAATGCTGCCTCCATTAATTTCCGGGAAAACACAGACAATGGGCAAAACGAGGCTGTGCGGCTATCCATTTTTGGGATAATCCCGTCCGTAACCTATAATTTTAAATTTTAAGCAATGAAGAAGCTATTATTAGGGGTGATTTTCTTGGGAATTTTTTCTTCATGCGAAGATGTGATTGACGTTGAACTCAATGACGCCGCACCCCGACTTGTTGTGGAGGCAAACCTTAACATTTGGGAAAGCGGTGCCACGGCCGCGGCGGTCCGTCTAACCACTACCGCGCCTTTTTTTGATGACAACGTACCTTATGTAGCGAATGCCCAAATTACCGTGACAGATGCCAATGGCGTGATTTTTCCATTCAACTATAGCCAAGACGGAATTTACGTTTCCAACATAAATATTCAGCAGGATATGGAATATACCCTTCAGATCATTTATGACCAAGAAGTCTATACAGCAACGGAAAGGCTGTACACCGTTTCACCGCTTGAATATGTTGAACAGCGCAATGATGGAGGATTCTCCGGCGAAGATATCGAGCTGAAAGCATTCTTTACGGATCCGGCCGGAGAAGAGAATTTTTATCTGTTTGAAGGCCTTTCCGAAAAAGGTGATTTGCTCAACGTTTACAGTGATGAATTCTTTGACGGCAACCGGATTTTTGGATATTATTTGGTCGAGGATTTGGAAGCCGGAGATCAAGTGCGCTTCAATATTTATGGTGTTAACGAAGCATTTTATAACTTTATGTTTATCCTGTTGCAACAAACCGGCGGTGGAGGCGGCCCTTTTGAAACACAGCCGGCAACCGTGCGCGGAAATATTGTGAATGAAACAAATCCTGATAACTATCCATTGGGATATTTTAGGGTTTCGGAAGTTTCTACGCTAAATTATACTGTTCAATAAATATCATAACTTAGCAGTAAAGAAGCACGGACGTGCAACCGTAAAGACGCACGGACGTGCGTCTCAAACCGTAAAGAAGCA
>JBEBRF010000031.1:0-21943 GCA_040394975.1 Aequorivita soesokkakensis | reverse complement strand
GGAAATTTTGCGCAGGCGCTTTCATTGGCCGCGAAAAATCTGGGTGTAAAAGCCTATATCATAATGCCCGAAAATGCGCCGCAAGTGAAAAAAGAAGCGGTTAAAGGTTACGGCGGAATTATCACAGAGTCGGAATCAACGCCAATCGCCCGTGAAACCGAAGCCGAACGGATTCAAAAAGAAACGGGCGCCACGTTTATCCATCCTTCAAACGATAGAAATGTGATTCTTGGAAATGCAACTTCGGCGGCGGAATTGCTGCAAGCGCATCCCGATTTGGATTACGTTTTCACGCCCGTTGGCGGCGGCGGATTGATTGCGGGCACGTCACTTTCGGTGAAATATTTCGGAAAAAATTGCAAAACCATCGGCGGCGAACCATTTGAAGTTGATGATGCGTTCCGAAGCCTTCAAAGTGGAAAAATTGAATTCAACGAAACCACAAACACAATTGCCGACGGACTTAAAACATTCCTCGACGATGTAAATTTCCCCATAATAAAAGGACTTGTTTCAGAAATAATACGGGTTGAAGAAACCGAAATCGTTTCCGCGATGAAACTCATTTGGGAACGGATGAAAATAATCTGCGAGCCAAGTAGTGCGGTTGCATTAGCGGCGTTTCTGCGCGAAAAAGAAAGATTTCAAAATAAAAAAATAGGAATTATAATTTCCGGTGGAAATGTGGATTTGAAAAATTTACCTTTTTAAAACTCTGTGTTCTCTGCGCCTTTGCGGTGTAAAATTTACCGCCGAGGCGCTGAGAACGCAAAGAGAAATGAAATAATGAAAATAGAAAATAAGAAATATTTAAAATTATCAGGCTTAGAACCCTTAATCATCACCCCCGAAAGCAATTTCACAAATGTGGGTGAGCGTACGAATGTGGCCGGTTCAAAGAAATTTCTTCGGCTTATAAAGGAGCGAAATTTTGAGGAAGCCCTTTCCGTAGCCCGCGAACAAGTGGAAAACGGCGCGCAGATCATCGACGTAAATATGGACGATGGCTTGATTGATGGAAAAGAGGCAATGGTGAAATTCTTGAATCTCGTGATTGCCGAACCCGATATTTCCAGGGTTCCAATAATGATTGACAGTAGCAAATGGGAAATTATCGAGGCTGGATTGCAGGTTGTGCAGGGGAAATGTGTGGTGAATTCCATCAGTTTAAAGGAAGGCGAAGCAGAATTCATCCATCACGCAGAACTCATAAAACGCTACGGCGCCGCGGTAATCGTGATGGCTTTTGACGAAACAGGACAAGCCGATAATTACCAAAGACGCATTGAAATCGCCAAACGTTCGTATGATATTTTGGTGAATCAAGTGAAATTCGCGCCCGAGGATATTATTTTCGATTTGAACATTTTTCCAGTCGCCACTGGAATGGATGAGCATCGCCGCAACGCAATCGATTTTATTGAAGCCACGCGTTGGGTTCGGGAAAATCTGCCGCACGTAAGCGTGAGCGGTGGCGTGAGCAATGTTTCCTTTAGTTTTCGCGGGAACGATCCCGTTCGCGAGGCGATGCATTCGGTGTTTTTGTACCACGCAATTCAGGCCGGGATGAATATGGGCATCGTGAATCCTTCGCTATTGGAAGTTTACGATAATATTCCAAAAGAATTGTTGGAACGTGTTGAAGACGTAATGTTAGACCGCCGCGAAGATGCCACGGAGCGATTATTGGATTTTGCCGAAACCGTAAAAGGAAGTACAAAAGAAAACAAAATTGATCTTTCGTGGCGTGAAGAACCGTTGCAAAACCGCATTACTCGGGCATTGGTGAAAGGAATTGACGAATTTATTTTGGAAGATATTGAAGAAGCCCGGCAAAGTGTTTCCAAACCCATCGAAGTCATCGAAGGGCATTTAATGACGGGGATGAACGTAGTGGGTGACCTCTTCGGAAGCGGAAAAATGTTTTTGCCACAAGTGGTGAAATCGGCTCGGGTTATGAAAAAAGCGGTGGCGTACCTTTTACCTTTTATCGAAGAAGCAAAAAAAGCCCCCCAACCCCCGAAGGGGGAGTCTGCTACTTCATCTCCCAAGGATACATTTCATTCGAAAACGGCGGATCAATTACTTCATGTTGCTGATGAGACCCCCCCTTCGGGGGGCAGGGGGGCCGGTCGTATTCTTATGGCAACCGTAAAAGGCGATGTTCACGACATCGGGAAAAATATTGTGGGGGTTGTTTTGGCCTGTAACAATTACGAAATCATCGACTTGGGCGTAATGGTCCCGCCGGAAAAAATAATCGCCACCGCAAAAGAGGAAAACGTGGATGCCATCGGTTTGAGTGGCCTGATTACACCTTCTTTGGACGAAATGGTTTTTTTGGCGAAGGAAATGCAGCGCCAAAATTTCAAGGTTCCATTATTGATTGGCGGCGCAACAACAAGCCGGGCGCACACCGCCGTAAAGATTGATCCCGAATACGAATGTTCCGTCGTTCACATAAACGATGCTTCGCGCGCCGTTACCGTTGTTGGCGATTTGCTGAAAAAGGAAACTTCCGAAGCATATAAAGAAAATATCAAACAGGAATACGACACTTTCAGAAAGGATTTTCTGAAACGCCAAAAAGTAAAAACCTATTTGCCCCTTTCCGAGGCGCGGAAAAACAAGTTTCAAATTGATTGGAAAAATTCAGAAATAAAAACGCCGAAGCAATTGGGCGTGCAGGTTTTAAAGGATTTTGATTTGAACTTATTGCTTGATTATTTGGACTGGACGCCATTTTTCAGAAGTTGGGAATTGCACGGGAAATATCCCAACATTTTGACCGATAAAGTTGTGGGGGAGCAAGCTTCGGAATTATTCAATGATGCACAGAAAATGCTTAAAAAAATAATTTCCGAAAAACTATTGGAAGCCCGCGCGGTTTTCGGAATTTTTGAGGCGAATACTGTTAATGATGATGATATTTTATTTGAAATCCCAAATTCAAAATCCCAAATTCCAAATCCCATTTTTCGAACTTTACGGCAACAGTCACAAAAAGCAAAAGGAAAACCCAACATTGCTTTGGCAGATTTTATCGCGCCAAAAGAATCCGGAATTCAGGATTACGTGGGCTGTTTCTGCGTCAGCGCCGGTTTTGGCACTGCGGAATTGGCCGCAAAATATGTTTCGGACCACGACGATTACAACGCAATTATGGTGAAAGCGTTGGCAGACCGTTTGGCAGAAGCCTTTGCGGAATATCTTCACAAAAAAGTGCGAACGGAATATTGGGGTTATGCTTCCGAAGAAAATCTTTCCAATGAAGATTTAATTTCAGAAAAATATAAGGGAATCCGGCCCGCGCCAGGCTATCCCGCGTGTCCGGACCATTTGGAAAAACGCACTATTTGGGAAGTTTTAAAAGTAAATGAAAACATTGGTGTTGAACTGACCGAACATTTGGCAATGTGGCCGGCGGCTTCGGTTTCGGGCTATTATTTTGCAAATCCCGAAGCGCGGTATTTTGGTCTCGGAAAAATTAAGGAAGACCAAATTGAGGATTTCGCAAACCGAAAAAATATGAATTTAGAAGAAGCCACGAATTGGCTGAAAACAAATATAGCCCCCTAAATCCCCCGAAGGGGGACTTTTTCCAATTAAAGCAATAAATAAATGGTTTTTATAGAATGAGAAAAAACACACTAATAAAATGTATAACCGACCTGCTTTTCCCCTTCGGGGGCAAGGGGGCTTATTCCCCCTTCGGGGGTTAGGGGGCTTATGAAAGTAACAGAGCACATAAAAAACGGAAACGGAAAAACACAATTTTCGTTCGAGATTTTACCGCCTTTGAAGGGTGAAAATATACATTCCATTTTTGAAAATATTGATCCGTTGATGGAGTTTCAACCTCCGTATATCAATGTTACCTATCACCGCGAGGAATATGTTTTTAAGGAATTGAAGGATGGTTTGATTGAAAAAAAGGTCGTTCGCAAACGCCCGGGAACTGTTGGAATTTGTGCCGCAATTCAAAATAGATATGAGGTTGATGCCGTGCCGCACATTCTTTGCGGGGGGTTTTCAAAAGAGGAAACCGAGAATTTTTTGATCGACCTTCAGTTTTTGGGAATTGATAATGTGATGGCCCTGCGCGGAGATGCGGTGAAAAGCGAAACCTATTTCACACCCAATAAAAACGGCCATAAATATGCCTGCGATCTGGTTTCGCAAATACAATTTATGAACACTGGAAAATATTTGGATAACGAACTCCAAAATACCTGCGCAACGGATTTTTGCACGGGCGTTGCGGGCTATCCCGAAAAACACATGGAAGCGCCGAGCAGTGAAAGCGACATCCACTTTCTTAAAAAGAAAATAAAAAACGGTGCCGAATATATCGTTACACAGATGTTTTTCGACAATGAAAAATATTTCA
Organism: Aequorivita soesokkakensis; assembly: GCA_040394975.1. GTDB lineage: Bacteria > Bacteroidota > Bacteroidia > Flavobacteriales > Flavobacteriaceae > Aequorivita > Aequorivita soesokkakensis_A. Next base: position 17,553 of record JBEBRF010000031.1, on the reverse strand, counting down.
AATTTGTTGAAAAATGTAGGGCAGAAGGCATTACCGTTCCAATTATTCCTGGGTTGAAACCTATTTCGGTCAAGTCGCATCTCAATTTAATTCCGCATAGATTTAAAGTAGATTTGCCCGATGCGTTGGTGATGGAAGTGGTGAAAGCAAAGGATAATCAAGTTGTTCGGCAGATTGGGATTGATTGGTGCGTGCAGCAAAGCAAGGAATTGGTGAAGGCAAATGTGCCTTTTTTACATTTTTATTCCATGGGGAAAAGCAGCAATATTAGGGAAATCGCTTCGCAGGTATTTTAGCCAAAAGAAAGGAAAATGTCCTTACAGATTATTTAAAGATTAGTTTATCTTTACCGGCGTCGTAAAAAATATGAAGCAATTTCTTTTCGCAGTAACCGCCGCAATTTTTAGTTTTTCACTTTTTTCACAGGAGGAAGTAAGGCCAGTTTCACTGGAAGCCGATTATTTCTACGGAAGTATTCTTGAGCACAACCCAGATATCCAACACTTAATAACAGGCCACCCCATGGGGTTCATTCTTTCCTATAATAAAAAATCATACGGGCTGAAAGAATGGGAACGGCGCTACAATTATCCCGACTGGGGATTTACCCTGGCCTATCAGGATTTGCAAAATGAATATTTGGGCCATTCCATTGGAGCCTATAGCCATATAAATTGGTATTTTTTAAACAGAAACCTCATGGTTCGTGTAGGGCAAGGCATTGCTTATGTGGACAATCCTTTTGATGCCGAAACGAACCCCAACAATAACGCTTATGGCTCTTCATTGTTAAGTTCCACTATATTGAAGGCAAATTTCGTACGTGAGAATATCTGGAAAGGTTTGGGTTTCCACGCCGGCCTTACGCTTATCCATTATAGCAATGCCAATTTTAAGGCGCCCAATACCAGCACCAATTCTTTTTTGCTGAATGCCGGAGTGAGTTACCAATTTGATTATAAGGAATTTCCCGAATACATAAAACAGGAAGATTCCTTAAGCCGCACTCATGCCGAAAGATTGAAATACAATGTGGTTTTTAGAACCGGAATAAACGAGAGTGACGTTGTGGGGCTGGGGCAGGAACCCTTTTATGTCCTCTCGGCTTTTGTGGATAAACGCATTAATTTCAAAAGCACATTTACGGGTGGGGTTGACATATTTTTTTCCCATTTTTTAAAGGAATTGATTACCTATCGTTCCATTGCCTACCCGGAAGACGGCCTGAAAGGCGATGAGGATTATAAGCGCGTTGGCGTTTTCGTGGGCCACGATTGGCGCTTTCATAAAACCGCTTTTGTAACGCAATTGGGATATTATGTGTATTGGCCCTATGAATTTGAAAACAGAATCTATAACCGTTTGGGGCTGAAAAGATATTTTTTTAACGACACCGTTTTTGCCGTAGTTACCGTTCATGCCCATTGGGCAAAGGCTGAAGCCGTTGAGTTTGGCTTAGGATATCGCTTGTAGATTGCATGATTTTTTCAGAATAAATAGAAATGAAAAACCTATTTTACATTTTTTTGCTTTTGATTTTTGCCGGCTGTAATTCCGACAATGCGTGGGATTGTGTTCAATCTTCAGGAAATATTGTGCAACAGGAAGTAACCGTTGGTCCCTTCACCCAAATAATCGTGTGGGAACGAGTCAAGCTATTTGTAAAACAGGGGGCCGAACAAAAAGTAATAATTGAATCCGGAGAGCATTTAATGGATGACGTTGAAGTTTTCGTGAAGAATGGCAAACTTGAAATCCACAACGATAATTCCTGCAATTTGGTCCGCGATTATGGCTTGACGAAAGTTTACGTTACCGCCCCCAACATTTCCGAAATAAGAAGCAGTACCGGCCTCACGGTGGAGAGCATCGGCACCTTGCGTTTTCCAAACCTAAACCTTGTTTCCGAAGATCAGCTCAATGAGGACCAATATCACATTGACGGCGATTTTCATCTTGATTTGGAGGTAGAAAACCTCAAAATCGTGGCCAATGGATTGTCAAAATTTTATTTAAAGGGAAGTGCCACTTTCGCCACTTTTGGCCTCTATGCCGGCGATTGCAGAATCTACGCCGAAGATTTGCGGGTGCAGGAACTAACGCTTTACCACAGAAGCACGGGGCCTATGATCGTAAATCCGAAGCAGTCCATAAAGGGGCAAATTGTGAGTTTGGGCAACGTAATTTCAAAAAACAGGCCGCCACTTGTTGAGGTAGAGGAATTGTACCGCGGAAAACTTATTTTTGAATAGTCAGTTCCGAAAACAATTTTTCCAGCGTAGTGTTTTTTTGGTGAAGCTGAAGTATCTTCAAGCCATTATCGTGCGCAAAATCGAACACTTTTCCGCGCATATCCGTTTCGGTTTCAAAATAGAGTTGATACACAAACCCCACAGAATTTTCAACCTTTTCAAGCTTGGGGATTTTTTGAAGCGCCACTTCTTCCACGCGGTAATCAAATTCTACTTCAATGATTTGCTGTTTGCTGTTTTTTAAATCGGCAAGTTTTTTGTCGAGCACTATTTCGCCTTTGTTTATTATAATGACACGGTCGCAAATAGCTTCAACTTCCTGCATAATATGTGTAGAAAGTAATACCGTTTTTTCTTTCCCAACACTTTTTATGAGTTGTCTTATTTCAATAAGTTGATTGGGGTCCAAACCCGTTGTAGGCTCATCCAAAATTAAAACTTCGGGATTGTGCAAAAGCGCATTCGCCAAACCAACCCGCTGGCGATACCCTTTTGAAAGCTGGCCTATTTTTTTGTTCGCTTCGGGCAATAGGCCCGTTTTTTCGATTACGTTTTCAACCTCGGTTTTCGGGATTTTATAAATTCCGGCATTAAAAAGAAGATATTCCCGAACGAACATATCCAAATACAGCGGGTTGTGCTCCGGCAAATATCCGACGCTTTTTTTTACCGAAATACCGTCTTTGTTCACTTCAAAACCATTTACGATTGCAACGCCTTCCGATGCGGGAAGAAACGTAGTCAAGATCTTCATCATCGTAGATTTTCCGGCGCCGTTCGGTCCAAGAAATCCCACAATTTCGCCTTTTTCAATTTTGAACGAAATGTTGTTCAGCGCTTTTTGTTCGCCGTAGGTTTTGGTAATATTTTCTACTCGTATCGACATATTTTTCAAAAACAAAGCTACATAAATTTCTTCCGAAGTGAAGAGGCTTGCACGGTGTGTTACTGTTTTAATCGTTCTATTTCAGATATAATTTGGTCAATAACTTCGATATTGTAGATTCTCTTTTTCCCTCCTACTTTTGTGGAATAAACAAAGAATACTTTTCCTCCAAAATCATTTTCAAACTTTTCGTGATTCAGTCTGTGCATTTCGATCCATTGATATTGGTTTAAAGCTTGGCCGGAATCAATTGGCTTAATCTGGATGCCCATATAATTTTCTCCTATTTGAATGAAAAAATCCACACTATAAGCTCTATCCCAATTATCCGGTGCTGGCTCTATTTTCCTTCCAATTGCACCTTCTAATTGTCCGTAAATAGTTTCGATTTCAGTTCTATATCCGTCATAGGTTCTACGAAGCACCAAATTATAAGCGTAGTCTATACATTCTTCTTCTGTTATGGAAGCTAATTCATTTTGGACAACTTCGGAGAGTTTGATGAATAGGGTTTGTCCTAATGAGGTGATGTATTCACGAGTAATATTTATTCCATTTTTCTTCTTTTGTTTACCCTTCGTGAAATAGTACTCTTCCCATTCTTTATATTCATTGGGCGCGCAATCTCGAATCAATTCCGCTAAGGCACCAACACTATATGCTTTGTTCAGTCCCCAACGATTTAGGGCATAATTTAAAAGGGTTTCGTGTTTGAATTTATATCCTTCTCCTTCAGTTTTCGTAGAATAATCCTTATTCATTTATAAGTGTGTTGAATTTCGTTTTATATTTAAAATCAGTAGAATTATCTACAAATGCTAAATTCTCTTTCAATAAATGAGCATTTATAAAAGTCTTATTTTCAAGGTATAAGTATGCCATTAAATTATTTTCAGTATCGTGTTTGATTTTGTCATATTTGAGAAATACTTTTTTACCACGAACTTTATTAATTAAATATTCGGTTGCTTTTCCGTTGATTGTGGGGTTTTGTTTAATACCAATCAAGCGAATTGTCAAGTCGTTACTTAAACGTATAAGTTCTGGGCTAATGATTTCTTTTACCGAAAAAAACTCTTCTCGTTTACCTGTGCTGTTTGCATCTATTTTAGAACCGTATTGAATTTTCTTTACGTCTATTTTCTTGTCTAATTTGTGTGTGTCCACAAAGTGATACGGCAGTTCTTTAATTCGTTTTTCGAAATCCGTTTTTAATTCAGGCTGTTTGATGATTTCAGTTTCAACTTTCATAAAAGCGTCATCCGTTCCAATTTTTTCTTTGATGATTGGAATAAAATCAGGGTTAATTTCATATCCAATAGAATTTCTATTCAACTGTCTCGCAGCCAAAGCGGTTGTTCCACTTCCCATAAAAGGATCTAAAACCGTTTCGCCCGGGAATGAAAACATTTTAATCAAACGATGTGGCAATTCTTCGGGAAACATTGCCAAATGTCTGTCTTGCTTTGCCCCCGGAAAATACCAATGTCCGTTAAAAAAAGTATTCCATTCTTCATTGGTCATTGCAGCGTTTTCTTTTTGCTCTTTTGTGGGTTTTGGGGCGTTTCCTTGTTTTTTAAACAGGAGAATGTACTCAAAATCCAACTTTACAATTCCATTTCTTGGATTCGGATAACTTCCCATAATGCTTGCTCCTCCCGAAGTGTTCATCGTTGTTGCTTTCTGCCAAATAATCTGTCCCATAAAGTCAAAACCTATCATTTCGCAAAACTTAATGATTTCTGCATGAATTGGAATAATTTTATAACGACCGTAATAAGTGGAACGGGCAAATTGGTCTCCAATGTTAATACAGAGGCGACACCCTTTGTGCAAAACCCGGAAACATTCCTGCCACGTCAAGTTCAGATGATTTATGTATGTTTCATAATCATCGTGAAAACCTATTTGATTTGCCGTTCCGTAATCTTTTAGTTGCCAGTAGGGTGGAGAAGTAGCGATCAAATGAACACTCTCATTTTTGAGCTCGCTCATTTGTCTGCTGTCGCCGTTTATAATAGTATGTTTTGTTGTGTTCAACATCCCTCTTTTCGTTAATTCAAGTTCTACTTACAAATGTACAAAATTAGTCATGGTTTTTTCGAGAAAGAGCGTTCCGTTGTGTTGTGAATAGTTCCGTTATGCCGTTGCTTTTTTTTAAAAAGCATTCATTAGCGCTATTCTTTTTTTTTGATATATTTTTGAAAGTTGCCATTATTGGGTATTTTTTGAAACTGGATTTATGGAAAACAATAAGGAATTCCGAAGTTGGCTGGAGGCGATGCAATTAAAACATCCGTTGGTGATCGCCGGGCCGTGCAGCGCGGAAACCGAGGAACAAGTACTGAAAATTGCGCAGCAGTTGAAGGAAACCGACACTTCAGTGTTGCGGGCCGGCCTTTGGAAACCCAGAACCCGGCCGGGAAATTTTGAAGGCGTGGGTTCCGTGGGGCTAAAATGGCTGCAAAAAGCAAAACAGGAAACAGGTTTAATGATAGCCACCGAAGTGGCAAACGCAAACCACGCGAAACTTGCCCTAAAACACGATTTTGATATTCTGTGGATCGGCGCGCGCACCACGGTTTCGCCATTTATCGTGCAGGAAATAGCCGACGCTTTACGCGGAACAGATAAAATTGTGTTGGTAAAAAATCCGGTAAATCCCGATTTGGCGCTTTGGTTAGGTGCAGTGGAGCGTTTTTACGAAGCCGGAATCAAAAAATTGGGTGTAATCCACCGCGGATTTTCAACCTATGAAAAAACGCGCTACCGAAACAATCCCGAATGGCAGATCCCGATCGACCTTCAAACCAAGTTTCCGGATTTGCCGTTGATTTTGGATCCGTCGCACATTGCAGGGCGGCGCGATATTATTTTTGACCTTTGCCAAACTGCGCTCGATTTGAATTATGACGGGTTGATGGTTGAAACACATTTTGATCCCAATAATGCGTGGAGCGATGCCGAGCAGCAAATTACGCCGGAAACCTTAAAGCAAATTACTTGTGATCTGCGCATAAGAAAGCAGGAAGGCGATGAGGTTGAATTTCAAAACAAACTGTTTATGCTGCGGGCCCAAATTGATGTTTTGGACCATCAGCTAATTGAATCTCTGGGAAAACGAATGAAAATTGCCGACGAAATTGGCTCGTTGAAAAATAAAAACAACGTCGCCATTCTTCAAGCAAAACGATGGACCGAGATTTTGGGCAATATGATTGCGGAAGGCGAAGTAAACCAGCTGAGCGAGGAATTTATCTTGAAAATCTTTAAAGCAATTCACCAAGAATCCATCAACCATCAGAAAAAGGTTATTAATAAACAAAGAATAGAGAATAGAGAAAAGAGAAAAGAGAATAGAGAAAAGACAATAGAGAAAAGAGAATAGAGAAAAGAGAAAGAGAATAGATTTTGCAATCATTTGATATTTTTGAAATCTAAACCCTTAAATTTAAATGAAAGGTATCGTATATAAATCCACCGGAAGTTGGTACAGCGTAAAAGCCGAAAACGGTGCTTTTTATGACTGTAGAATAAAAGGCAAATTCCGGATTAGCGGTATAAAAAGTACAAACCCAGTGGCAGTGGGCGATCATGTTGATTTTGATATTGAACAAAAAGGAGATGGAACCATCGGTGTCATTAAGAAAATTGACGAGCGCAACAATTACATCATCCGAAAATCGGTGAATCTTTCAAAGCAAACCCACATTATCGCGGCCAATATTGACATCGCTTTCCTGCTGATAACACTGAACAATCCACCAACATTCACCACCTTTATCGATCGGTTTTTGGTGACTGCGGAAGCCTATCACATTAAATCCGTTCTGCTTTTCAATAAAATAGATACCTATAATGAAGACGAATTGCTGGAAGTGAAGTTTCTCGCGGCGCTTTACCGAAAGATTGGTTATGAATGTATCGGGATTTCGGCAATGACCGGTAAAAACATAGAAAAGGTAAAAGCCATAATGCAAGATAAGGTAACCATGTTTTCCGGTCACAGCGGCGTGGGAAAATCAACCTTGATCAATGCCATTGAGCCCGGCTTGGCATTAAAGACAGCTGAAATTTCCGAACAACATTTGCAGGGACAGCACACCACAACTTTCGCCGAAATGTTCGATCTTTCCTTTGGCGGTCAAATAATAGACACGCCCGGAATAAAGGGTTTTGGCGTGGTTGAAATTGACCGGGAGGAACTGGGCGATTATTTTCCAGAGTTTTTTGAACGGAAGGAAAACTGCAAATTCAACAATTGTTTGCACCTGGAAGAGCCTCACTGCGCCGTAAAAAATGCCTTGGAAAATGAAGAAATAGCGTGGTCGCGCTATAAAAGCTATTTGCAGATATTGGAAGGCGAAGAGGACCATTTCCGAAAGGATATTTATAACGAAAAATGAGTTTTTTTGATAAAAGTTGAAAGCTAAAAGCTAAAAGCTAAAAGCTAAAAGTTAAAAGCTAAAAGCTAAAAGCTGAAAGTCGATATAAAAAAAGGAATATCAATACTAACAATCCAACCATCCAAAAATCCAACAATCCAATCCTAAATGCGTGCCTTAATCCAACGAGTAAAAAAAGCTTCCGTAATCATTGATGGGAAAATTTTTTCCGAAATAGACCATGGCTTACTTATTTTGTTGGGAATTGAAACCGAGGACAACCACGAAGACATCAATTGGCTAACCGGAAAAATAGCGCGTTTGCGCATTTTTTCAGATGAAAACGATGCGATGAATCTTTCCGTAAACGAAGTTGCCGGCGAATGTTTGGTGGTGAGCCAGTTCACGCTCTACGCTTCCACCAAAAAGGGAAACCGGCCTTCTTTCATACAAGCTGCAAAACCCGAAACTGCCATTCCGCTCTATGAAAAGTTTATTTCAAAACTTGAAGGCGAAACGGAAAAAACAGTAAAAACCGGCTCCTTCGGCGCAATGATGGATATTGCCTTAATCAACGATGGTCCCGTGACCATTTGGATGGATTCAAAAAAAAGAGAATAATCTCTTTAACTTTTTTTTAACCTTTCAGGAATTTTATATATTGCCCCGCGATAACCTGAATTCATGAAAAAGATTTTTTTTGTTCCCTTTTTGCTATTTGCCGCCACAATTTATTCGCAAAATGACTATTCCGTTGCGACCATTCCAAAAGAATTGACCGAATATTCCAACAGTGTTTTGCTCAATGAATTGATTGAAATTGACGTGACTGACATCAATAAAATGAAAACCAAAACCCATCGCGTGGTGGCCATTCTCAATAAAATGGGCGACGGTGATATGGGCCTGTTTGAAGTTTATGACGATAATTCAAGGGTAAAAAATGTGTCGGTAAAAATTTATAATTCCTCCGGAAAGCAACTTGAGCACTTCAAAAAGAAAGATTTTGTTGACGTAAGCCGGACCGGAATCAGTATTTATAGCGACGACCGCCTGTTGGGCATAAACTATACGCCCACAACCTATCCCTATATCATAGTTTTTGACAGTGAAAGGGAAAGCGGGGATTCTGCATTTATACCGGCGTGGGTCCCTTTGGGCGGTTTTGCCCAAAGCACCCAAAAAAGCAGTTATAAAATTAAGTTTGACCCCGCCAACAAACCCAAATATCAGCCCAGGAATTTAGCAGGTTTTGACATTGCGATTTCGGAAACGCCGGAAGAAATTACATTTTCCGCAAATAATATAAAAGCCATTAGGGGCGAGGAGTACAGCCCTTCACCGAGTACTATTTTTCCTGTGATAAGCGTGGCCCTCAACAAATTTAAACTGAAAAATACTTCGGGCGTGGGCGAAGATTGGCAACAATTTGGAAGCTGGATTGATAAAACCTTGCTTTCAGATGTAAAGGAATTGCCCGAAGGCACGCTGCAAAGAATCAAAAACTTGGTGGCAAATGAAACCACCAACGAAGGCAAGGCAAGAAAAATATATCAATACGTTCAAGATAAGGTTCGCTACGTAAGCATAAATATAGGTATTGGTGGCTGGAAGCCCATGACCGCGGCCGAGGTGGACAAGCTTAGTTATGGCGACTGTAAGGCGCTTACCAATTATACCAAAGTGCTTTTAGAGGCCGTGGGCGTACCTTCTTATTACACTGTTTTGTACGGTGATCGGGCCAAATGGGATATAAAAAAGGATTTTGCCTCCTTTCAGGGAAATCACGTAATCCTCGGGATTCCCGATGGCGACACCATCACTTGGCTGGAATGTACCAGTCAGGACACGCCCTATGGCTACATCGGCAATTTCACCGATGATCGCGATGTGTTGATCATAACCCCCGAAGGCGGCAAGATTGTACACACAAAAGTTTATGAAACCCAAGACAATTTACAGGATAACAAAATAAAAGTAACCATAGATGCCCACGGAAATGTTAGGGCCAATTATGAAAGTATTTCCAGCGGCCTTCAATATGACAATAGCTATTTGCTTCCGAAGCAAAAACAAGTTGATATAGACAAACACTATAAGAATAAATGGAGCTACATCAATGGGTTTTCATTGATTGATTTTGAATTTGACAATGACCGCGAAAAAATAGTTTTCACTGAAAAAGTGTCCCTGTCCATTCCCAGCTATGCAAGCCCCGTGGGCAATGGCTTCCTTTTTTGTGCAAATATCTTTAACCAATCGCAGCACATTCCCCCGCGAATTGATGACCGAAAGCAAAACCTGTATATTGATTACGGATATGTGGATGTTGACACGGTGGAGGTTGAAATTCCCCATGACTTTACCGTGGAAGGCCTTCCGGAGGAGACCATTTTGGAGACCAAATTTGGAAAATATGAAATGGGTTTCACCAAAACAGCCGACAATAACCTGCGCTACAGCCGAAAAATCAGGATCAACAAAGGCGAGTATCCACCTTCGGAATATGAAAATTACAGAGATTTTTTAAGGTCGGTCGCACGATTGGACAAGACGAAAATTCTTTTAAGGCAAACTGCGCAATAAACAATAACATTAATCCATAAAATATCCGCAGTCGCGGCATACAATAATTTTTTACTTATGAAAACAACACTATTCTCGGTCGTTATGGTTCTATTCTTTTTGAACATTTCGATGGCCCAAAACTATAAATTTGGAAAAGTTTCAGAGGAAGAATTGCACCAAAAAACGCACCCAACCGATCCCACGGCAGATGCCGCAGTGCTTTATCGCGAAACCAAAACCGAATTCCAATACTCCCAAGATTCCGGCTGGTATATGGTTACCGATTATTTTGAGCGCGTAAAAATTTATACCAAAGAAGGTTTTGAATGGGCCAATACTTCCATTCCACTATATAAAGGCGAAGGCGAAGATAAACTGCTGGGGCTAAAAGGCGTTACATATAATCTGGGCCCAAATGGGAAAATTGAAGAAGTAAAACTGAGAAACGACGGCATTTTCGAGGAAAAAACCTCCAAGTATCTATCGCAAACCAAAATTACCATGCCCGATGTTCGCGAAGGCTGCATAATTGAATATAAATACACCATCAATTCACCTTTCATTTTTCAAATTGATGAATTTAGCTTTCAGGAAACCATTCCGATTGATATGTTGAAGGTTATTTTCAAAAGCCCGGAATATTTCGTTTACAAAACGCATCAAAGGGGTTGGGTTCCCTATAAAGTTGCCACCGAAAGTAGGGAAAGAACGATGAGCTATAGACAGACAACCCAAGATTTAAGAGCGCTTGGAGGTCCGGGGATTCCTGAAACCACAACACGGGAAGTGAAATTTAAAGAAGAAACGTACACCGTTGATTTGGCCAATGTTCCCGCCCTGACCGAGGAAGCCTACGTGGGCAATTTAAAGAATTATACCACCGCCTTACAGTTTGAGATGAATTACATTGACATTCCCGGCGTGCCGGTGAAAAACTATGCTACCAATTGGGAAGAGGTGTCAAAAAGTATTTACCGCATTGATGAATTTGGCGGAGAATTGGGCCGCAGCAATTATTTTGAAAAGGATATCGACAATCTTTTGAACGGTATAACTAAACCCGAAGAAAAAGTGGGCCGGATTTTTTCCTTTGTGCTGAATAAAATGAACTGGAACGGGCACAACGGTTTCTATGCAAATGAAGGGGTAAAAGCTGCATATAAAAAAGGAACCGGCAATGTGGCCGATATCAATTTAATGTTGGTGGCCATGTTGCGCCATGCAAAATTGGAAGCCAATCCCGTTTTGGTAAGCACAAAAGAAAATGGAATTCCATTGTTTCCCACTCGAACTGGGTTCAACTACGTAATAGCCGCGGTGGATCTTTCCCAAGGAACATTGTTGCTTGATGCAACCAATAAAAATGCAGAGATTGGCGTACTGAAATCAAATATCTTAAATTGGCAGGGACGCGTAATATCAAAGAACGGCACTTCGAGCTGGGTTTCCCTAAGCTCAATAGTCCCCGCCGTAAAAAGTGCCATGGTCAATGCCGAAATAAAACCGGATTTTTCGGTTTCAGGAAAAGTGCAAAACAGATTTACCGGCAACTATGCATTTCAATATAGGTCACAATTCAAAGGATTAAATGAAGATTCCCAACGCAAGGAAATAGAAAAAATCAGCAAACCTGCCGAACTTTCCAATTTACATTTTGAAAACTTAAACACTCTTGGCCAACCCGTTTCCTTGGAATACAATTTTGAAACGCCCGCTGCCGTTGAGGAAGTGGCCGGTAAACTGTATATTTCGCCAATGATATTCCTTGCAGACCAAGAAACCCCATTTAAGGCTGAAACCCGGCAGTACCCCATAGACTTTGGCTATCCCATGAAAGATAGGTACATAATAAACATTGCATTGCCCGAAGGTTATAAAGTAGAATCACTGCCAGAAAATGCAGTTTTTAATTTGGGAAATAATGTGGGGAATTACCGATATCTAATTTCACAAATGGAAAACAAACTACAGCTTTCGGTAGAATTTGCGATAAATCAATCATTCATCGCCGCTGAAGAATACGGCAACCTTAAAAAATTCTATGAACTTTTAATTGCGAAACAAAACGAAAAAGTTGTACTTTCAAAGACGTAATGGATATCAAAAACGCACAAAAAGCAGTTGATGCTTGGATACAGAAACACGGGGTTCGGTACTTTAACGAACTTACCAATATGGCCCAGCTCACCGAAGAAGTGGGCGAAGTGGCCCGAATTATCGCCCGCCGTTATGGCGAACAAAGCGAAAAGGAAAGCGACAAAAACAAAGATTTGGGCGAAGAGCTCGCCGATGTTATTTTTGTTGTGCTTTGCCTTGCAAACCAAACGGGGGTAAACCTTGAAGAAGCATTTCAAAAAAAGTTGAAACTTAAAACCGAACGTGACCACAACAGGCACCACGGCAACGAAAAGCTAAAGTAAATGTTCAAAAAAGTAATAAATACAAAAGGTTTTTGGAAATCGGTTTTTTCATTGGCGGTGGCCTTTGCGGTGCTTTTCGCCCTGATAAAATGGGCCATTGAAGGTTTTGAAATTGCCTATTTTACCCAGCAAAACCCGGTAATGTTCATGCTCACCTTGCTGCTTGCGGGGTTTGTTTATGGCTTCTTTGTGACCTTTGGCAAATTTAAGGCAAAAGTGAAGGAAAGGGAAAAAAACCCATGAAGGTTTTTTTAAATCGCGGCCTTTTTCCCGTCCAAAACGTCGCCATCACCATCGGCGGGTCCAAAAGTGAATCAAACCGTTTGCTGCTGCTGCAAGCCCAATTCTCCCAAATTTCAATTGAAAATCTTTCCGATAGTGATGATACCGCGGTTTTGCAACATGGTCTCAAAACTGAAAATCCAACGGTAAACGTGCATCACGCGGGCACCGCCATGCGATTTCTAACTGCCTATTTTGCAACAAAGAAAGGAACCCAGCGGATTCTCACCGGGAGCGCCCGAATGCAACAACGCCCCATCGGCCCATTGGTAAACGCCTTGAGAAGTTTGGGTGCGGAAATTGAGTATTTAAATAATGAAGGTTTTCCGCCATTAAAAATTACTGGCAAATCACTTCAAAAAAAAGAAGTGGCAATAAACGCGGAAATTAGCAGTCAATATATTTCAGCGTTAATGCTCGTGGCGCCAACACTTCTCAACGGATTGACGCTCCATTTGAAAGGAAAAGCCACCTCCGCCCCCTATATTGAAATGACGCTTTCGCTTTTGAAAAAAGTAGATATATCTGGTAGTTTTTCGGGGAAAACCATTTCAATTTCCCGGGCTGATAACCCGCTACAAACTCGAGTTTTGGTTGAGTCAGATTGGAGTTCCGCGTCTTATTTTTATAGCCTTACAGCCCTTTCGGAAAATTTTCAAATCACGCTCTCAAGCTTTTCAGAGGAAAGCTTGCAGGGCGATTCAAGACTGGTCCAAGTGTATTCAATTTTGGGAGTGAAGACGGTTTTCAATAATCGGGAAGGCACAATTTCCCTCTCCAAAAGCGCTGTGGAATTGCCCCATTGCCTAAAACTTGATTTGTCCGATACCCCAGACTTGGCCCAAACCCTGGCCGTAAGTTGTTTTGGATTGGAGATTGGCTGTAAACTCTCTGGCCTCCATACCTTAAGAATAAAGGAAACAGACCGTCTTCACGCGCTTAAAACAGAGCTTGAAAAATTGGGAGCCAAAATTACGGTGGACAATGATTCCCTGATTATGGAAAAGCCTGAAGGAATACATCCAAACATTTGCGTGGAAAGCTATGATGACCACCGCATGGCAATGGCCTTTGCGCCGCTTTGCCTGAAAACAAACTTGGCCATCAATGATGCTTCGGTGGTTTCAAAGTCATATCCAAATTTTTGGGAAGACCTTCAAAAATTGGGAATTGGGTGCGTTTTTCAATAATTGGGGCGCTATCCATGTGCCATACCCCACGCACCGCAAGCATTGTTTTACATTTTCAAAATAATAAACAGGCTTTTGCTTGACAACGCCTGTTCTCAGGTCGTATATTTGCGGCCTTGTAAAATTTAAAGAAACTACGCATTATGGGAATGAAACTTTCAAATTTCAACTTTAACCTTCCAGAGGAATTATTGGCCGAGTATCCAGCTCCAAACCGTGACGAATCACGCCTGATGGTGCTGAACCGAAAAAATAAGACCATTGAGCACAAAATGTTCAAAGACCTAATTGAATATTTTGATGACGAAGATGTGCTGATAACCAATAACACAAAGGTTTTTCCCGCGCGTTTGTTTGGCAACAAAGAAAAAACCGGTGCAAGGATTGAGGTTTTTCTTTTGAGGGAATTGAATTCTGAAACGCGACTTTGGGACGTTCTGGTTGATCCCGCACGCAAGATCAGAATTGGGAACAAACTCTATTTTGGCGACGATGAAACCTTGGTTGCCGAAGTTATAGACAACACCACCTCCCGCGGAAGGACGCTTCGTTTTCTTTTTGATGGGTCCTATGAGGAGTTCAGAAATAAATTGACAGAATTGGGCGAAACCCCTCTTCCGAAATATATAAAAAGAGAAGTAGAGCCAGAGGATGCAGAACGCTATCAGACCATTTTCGCCAAGAACGAAGGCGCGGTGGCTGCCCCCACGGCGGGTCTTCATTTTTCCAAACATCTTTTAAAACGCCTTGAAATCAAAGGGGTAAAGATTGCAGAGGTTACCCTTCACGTGGGGTTGGGTACATTCAGTTCTGTTGAGGTAGAAGATCTTTCAAAACATAAAATGGATTCGGAAGAAATGAGCATCCTTCCCGAAGCCGTTGAAATTATAAATGCAGGCATAAAAAAGAAAAAGCGAATCTGTGCGGTAGGAACCACGGCAATGCGCGCGCTGGAAAGCTCCGTTTCTTCAAACCACACTCTAAACCCTTTTTCTGGCTGGACCAATAAGTTTATATTCCCGCCTTATGATTTTAGTATTGCCAACGCAATGATCACAAATTTCCACACCCCGAAATCTACGCTTTTAATGATGGTTTCGGCATTTGCAGGCCATGACCTAATCAAGGAGGCTTACGCCGAAGCTATTAAGGAAAAATATAGGTTCTACACTTATGGGGACGCCATGTTGATTATTTAAACAATGCTCTATACACATAAAAATCTCGACCTGCGTCGGGATTTTTTATTTTATAAGGGTTTGGTTTCCAAATGTCAAAATAAAAATTTACCTTAGTCATCCATATTAAGGATAATGGCAGACAGAGATGGAAAAAACTACGCTTTTCTACCTTTTATTTTTCGCAATATTTACTTCTTTTTCACAAGGGGGCGGTGATGAAATGCCCGAAAGTTGGAATTTGAACCTAACCACGTTGCCGCGCATTATCAACCTTCCCGTTTTGGATTTTGACAATATCGTGGAACAGGACAGTATAAACGACATGGATAAAACCCTTCCGTGGCGGTACGGTATTGAAATTCCCGTTCATGCAAGCATGCAGCAGGGCGGTCTTTGGACGGAGCTTCCCGATGGCGGTAAAATCTGGCAGGCCACTATCAAATCTGCCGGAGCACTGAACCTGAGCGTTAACTTTGAGGATTTCTTCTTGCCGGCCGGAGCCAGGCTTCAACTATATAATGACGACAGGACAGATATTATTTCAGCCTTGACCAGCAATCAGAACAGCAATGAAGGCGAATTGGGAACCTGGTTTGTTGAGGGTGATATTATTTGGATAGAATATTACCAACCACCAAGAATCCAAGGTTTTCCGAGGCTTACCATTGAAAGCGTCATCCACGGGTACCGAATGGGAAGGATTAACTTGCTGGTTGATGGCCATCGCGGATTGAATGATTCAGGCGCTTGCAATTATGACGTGAACTGCCCAATAGGAAATGATTTTGACCAAAAGAAAGAGCAAATAAAGAAAGCAGTAGCGCTGCTTAATTTGGGCAATGGCCATTTGTGTTCTGCCTCGCTTATAAACAATGTGCTGAACGATAAAACTCCCTATTTACTCACGGCCAACCATTGTTTGGAGACGAGCAATCCGGCGCTGTGGTCCGTGCGCTTCAATTGGGTTAGTCCCACTCCCGTTTGTGCTACGGGGGACGAAAGTGGCGATCTGCAAACAAATTTTACGGTAAGTGGTGCCGAACTCAGGGCGAAAAATCCACAAACCGATTTTGCCTTGGTTGAACTAATAAACCCCATACCCGAATCCTGGGATGTTGCCTTTGCCGGGTGGGACAATTCTGATATAAATCCGCTCTTTGAAGTTGGAATACACCATCCCAATGGCGATATAATGAAAGTTTGCCGCGATGATTCCGGCGCACAAAAGGCCGATGCAAATGGCACACAAGTATGGTTAATTGGTGGCGGAACCCACGGTACCGGCAATGGTTGGGAAATTGGCACCACCGAAAGCGGATCCTCTGGATCTCCGCTTTTTGACCAAAACGGAAGGCTTATTGGACAGTTATATGCAGGGCAGTCTGCCTGCAACGGGTTGGAAAACAATGGCGATTATGATATTTACGGCCGGTTTGGGGTTTCCTGGAATATGGGAAATTCCCGTGAATCACGCCTAAAAGATTGGTTGGACCCAACAAATACGGGGCACACCACAGTGGAAACGCTTCAGAATTTACTGAACACCCCCGATTTCCAATTGATTGGGGATCTTAAAATTTATCCGAATCCTGCAAGTACCGTCATCACAGTTATGAACAGTAGGTATCCACATTTATCCTTCGTGTTTTCGAACGTTATGGGCCAGCAAATTCATTCCGGTACTTTGTCAAACACTATGAACACCATTGCGGTCGATGATCTTAGTGAAGGAGTCTATTTCCTTCATTTGGTTGATGAAGACAGTAAGGATTCCATCACGAAAAAGATAGTTATAAAAAAATAACCCATAATTCTATACATGTTTTTAGCCTCTCTCCTGAAAAGGAAAGGGGCTTTTTACTTTTTAAAAAATAAGAGGGAGCATTGCATAGGCTGGCTTTTGGTATTGAAAGCCATCAAGGTACTGCGTTTCGGTAATGTTGGTGCCTTCCGTCACTTTCTTTTTAGTTTTATGCCCGTGGCGTCGTGTTAAGAAACTTGTAATTGCGGTTCATATTCTAAAGATAGTTGTTTGGGAAAAGTTAAGGACTACTGACTAAGAAATGCCACGCGATTCAATCCCGCGGTAGCGAAGGAACGAAGAGAATATCAACATTCATTGTTTAAATTTTTGTATTCCCCATAAAAATAAAATGTATAAAAATATTACGATTGCAGAAAGCAAAAAGCCAATCAATAATGGAATATCCACATAATGTGGCAATAAACCTATTTTAAAAGCAATATATTTTGAGAATTCAAATAATAAAAAAATTATAACAAAAAGATAGAAATACTTATTATTCGTAAAAGATTTTATTAGCACATTAAAATTTATTAATGAAATACCAACTAGTAGAATGAAATAGATTGTAATTTTTAAAATCCT
>JBEBRF010000030.1:0-22270 GCA_040394975.1 Aequorivita soesokkakensis | reverse complement strand
GTCGTGCCTCCCGGAATGGGCATTTGCCACCAAGTGAATTTAGAATATTTTTCCAAAGGAGCCATTGCACGTGACGGGATGGTTTTCCCGGACACGCTTGTGGGAACTGACAGCCACACGCCCATGGTAAACGGAATAGGCGTTGTAGCCTGGGGTGTGGGCGGAATTGAAGCCGAAGCCGCAATTCTTGGACAACCTATTTATTTTATCAGCCCTGAAGTGATCGGTCTAAAACTCACGGGGAAACTTCCGTTGGGATCCACCGCTACCGATCTTGTACTCACAATCGCCAACGTACTCCGAAAATACGGCGTTGTTGGCAAATTCGTGGAGGTTTTTGGTCCCGGGCTGGACAATCTTTCCGTGCCGGACAGGGCTACCATTGGCAATATGTCGCCTGAGTTTGGCTGTACCATTACCTATTTCCCAATAGATAATAAAACCTTGGAATATATGCGAAGCAGCAATCGCAGCGAGGAACAGATACAGCTTGTGGAAGATTATTGTAAGGCCAATATGCTTTGGCGCGAAAACGAAGACCGAATAAATTATACCGATGTTGTGGAGCTGGACATTTCAACGGTGCAACCAAGTGTTGCTGGGCCCAAACGCCCACAGGATAAAATTTTATTGAAAGATTTAAAGGAAAAATTTATAGAACTGGAACACACTTCCTTTGGCAGGCAGTACATTGCCCATTCCGAAAGGATAGAAGCCATAACCCGATGGAAGGAAGAGGGCGGAAGCCAGCCCGTACCACCGCCGCATGATCCCGCCCCGGATGTAGAGATTGAATCAAAGGTGAAAAATGGATTAAAGACAGTCTGGATTTCACACGGAAATGAAAAATTTATGTTATCTGATGGCGCAGTGGCAATCGCCGCCATTACTTCCTGCACAAACACCTCCAATCCATTTGTAATGATTGGTGCTGGTTTGGTTGCCAAAAAGGCCCGGGAACATGGCATAGATGTGAAACCTTGGGTAAAAACATCGCTCGCGCCCGGTTCCAAAGTGGTTACAGACTATCTTGAAAAAGCCGATTTGTTGAAAGAATTGGAAGCCTTGCAGTTCCATTTAGTGGGCTATGGCTGCACTTCCTGTATCGGAAATTCTGGCCCATTGCCACCGGAGATTTCCAAAGCTGTGGATGAAAATGATTTAATTGTAACCTCGGTGCTCTCCGGAAATAGAAATTTTGAGGCCCGAATCCACCCGCAGGTGAAAATGAACTTTTTGATGTCGCCAATGTTGGTTGTGGCCTTCGCAATAGCCGGAAGAGTGGATATCGACTTAACCACTGAACCCTTGAGTTTCGACCGAAATGGCATGCCAATTTTCTTAAAGGATATTTGGCCCAGTGATGACGAAATACACGAAGTGATGAGAAAGGTATTGACACCAAATGATTTCAAAAAGAATTACGACGAAATTTTTGACGGCAATGAAATATGGCGAAATCTTGAGGTGCCAAATGACAAATTATATCAATGGGATGATGCTTCCACTTATATCAAAGAAGTGCCTTTTTTCCGGGAACTTTCAGATCAGCCGCAGGATTTGAAAAATATTGAAGGCGCGCGCGCCCTTCTGGTTTTGGGCGATAGTATTACTACAGACCACATTTCTCCGGCGGGAGCCTTTGCCGAAGATTCCGCAGCTGGACAATATTTAAAATCGCGGGGAGTTGACAAAAAAGACTTCAATAGTTACGGTTCGCGCCGTGGCAACGATGAGGTGATGGTTCGCGGCACTTTCGCCAATGTCCGTATCAAAAACCAATTGGCAGATAAAGAAGGAGGGTTCACCACCTATCTTCCTTCCGGGGAACAAATGACGGTTTACGATGCGGCACAGAAATATATACAAGACAATACTCCGCTGATTGTGCTCACAGGCAAAGAATATGGCAGTGGCTCCTCTCGCGATTGGGCCGCAAAAGGCGCTTTTCTTTTGGGAATTAAAGCTGTTTTGGCAGAAAGTTATGAACGCATCCACAGAAGCAACCTGATTATGATGGGCGTTTTGCCACTTCAATATTTAAATGGCGAAAGTGCCCAATTCCATGGGCTGACGGGCAGGGAATATTTCAGTATCTCGGGCCTTGAAAGCAATTTGACCCCTTCAAAAAAGGTGACGATAACAGCCAAGTCAAACGACGGCAAAATAATTGAATTCCAGGCTATAGCCCGAATGGATTCCCCGATTGAGGTTGCGTATTACCAAAACGAAGGAATTCTTCAATATGTGTTGCGACAGTTTTTGAAACAATAAATTTTTATTCATTATTCATTATTCATTATTCATTATTCATTATTCATTAATTTGATCCTACTCATTCGCCCAAAACTTCTTCGGAAAAACTTCAATGGAATGGCGCTTTGGCCCTTCGTGGTGCTAAAGCATCCTTCGTTAAAGGAGGATGTGGTTTTTTTGAACCACGAACAAATTCATTTACGCCAACAAGCGGAATTGTTGGTGGTTTTTTTCTATTTGTGGTATTCCTTGGAATTTTTATTTAGGTTGATCCAGTATAAAAATCGGCATACAGCTTACAGAAATATTTCTTTTGAAAGGGAAGCATATTTTTTTGAAGCCAATATGCGCTATTTGAAAAGCAGAAAACCCTACAGTTTTTTAAAATTTTCAACCCTCAATCCACAACCAATAGCTAAATGAGCCTACTTTTTTCCCCATTAAAAATAAAATCCAAAACCTTCAAAAACAGGATGGTCGTTTCGCCCATGTGCATGTACAGCAGCGTTGACGGGTTTGCGAATAATTTCCATTTGGTTCATTTGGGAAGCCGGGCCGTGGGTGGTTTTGCGTTAATTATCCAAGAAGCCACCGCCGTTTCCCCCGAAGGCAGGATTACCTATGGCGATATGGGAATTTGGAAAGACGAACATATTGTAAAGGCGAAAGAAATAGTAGATTTTGTGCATTCGCAGAATGCCCTAATCGGAATTCAACTGGCGCACGCTGGCAGAAAGGCCAGCTACCAACTTCCGAAAGATGGCGCCCTAAAAATAGCACCCGAACTTAAAAATGGCTGGCAAACGGTTTCTGCTTCCGCGGTACCATTTCGTGACGGAGAACCTGCGCCAGTTGCATTGGACACGGCAGGAATTGAAAAGTTGAAAAAAGATTATGCCGCTGCAACCCGTCGTGCGGAAATGGCGGGATATGACGTGGTTGAAATTCACGGTGCCCACGGCTATTTGTTCCATCAATTTTATTCGCCATTGGCCAATGAGCGCACTGATGAATATGGCGGTAGTTTTGAAAATAGAATCCGGCTTTTGCTTGAAGTTACTGAAATAGCGCGAAAGGAATGGCCCGAGGAAAAACCGTTGTTCGTTCGTATTTCGGCAACAGATTGGACCGAAGGTGGCTGGACAATTGAAGATTCAGTGCAACTTTCGATAAAATTAAAGGAATTGGGCGTTGATTTGATCGATACTTCTTCCGGCGGAAATGTTCCAAAAGCAACAATTCCGAGCAGGCCCGGCTATCAAGTTCCCTTTGCGGCACAGATCAAAAAAGAGGCGAATATTTTAACGGGCGCGGTGGGGCAAATTTCAACCGCCGAACAATCTGAAGAAATATTAAAAGAAGGGAAGGCCGACCTGATTTTCTACGCTCGGGAAAGTCTCCGACAGCCTTATTTTGCTTTGAACGCAGCAAAAGAATTAAATGAAGATTTGGATTGGCCACTACAATATGAAAGGGCCAAAATTTAAGGGTAATGAATAAAGAAGAAAACTTAAAAATAGCTTTTTCAGTACTGGATTTGGTTCCCGTGATTCAGGGGAACAACCACAAAACCGCAATGGAAAACTGTCTTGCATTGGCGCAGCATACGGAAAAATGGGGTTTCAAACGCTTTTGGATTTCCGAACACCACAATACCGATAGCCTTGTCAGTTCGGCCACGCCGCTGTTAATTGGGTATGTAGCCCAAGGCACGTCATCCATCCGTGTGGGTTCGGGCGGGGTAATGTTGCCCAATCACGCGCCATTAGTGGTGGCAGAACAATTTGGTACGCTCGCGACATTGTACCCAAACCGAATTGATTTGGGCCTGGGCCGAGCTCCCGGAACCGACCAATTGACGGCAAAAGCCCTACGGCGCGAACGGATTGAATCTGTGAATGATTTCCCCACTGATGTGCAGGAATTGGAAAGGTATTTTTCAAAAAATAATTCAAGCAGCCTTGTTCGTGCCATTCCCGGAGAGGGTTTGGAAGTGCCATTATATCTGTTGGGTTCCAGTACCTATAGTGCGCAATTGGCGGGTGCGCTTGGGTTGCCGTATGCTTTTGCGAGCCATTTTGCGCCCACCCACTTGCATGAAGCCCTACGTTTGTATCACGAGAATTTCGAAAATTCCAAGCAGTTGTCGCAGCCCTATTCCATGGCCTGTGTAAATATAGTGGTGGCCAATACTGATGAAGAAGCGGAATTCCTGAGCACAAGTATGAAACTTTTTATGCTGAACGTGCTCAGGAACACCCGACAGCCCCTTTCTCCGCCCGTAAAAACGATGGACGGCCTTTGGAACCCCATGGAGGAAGCCCATATTTCGCATATGATGCAGTACACTTTTGTGGGCAGCAAAGAAACCGTCAGGGAAAAGATACATAACTTTGTAGCCGAAACCCGGGTGAATGAAATTATAGCCGTAGCCCATATTTATGACCAAAAAGCGCGCCTGCGTTCCTTTGAATTGCTTTCTGAAATTATCGAATGATCTAAAAATCCAATAATTCCCATAAAATGCTAAAAGCCGTACTGTTTGATATGGATGGTGTTATTGTTGACACCGAACCGCTTCACCGAAAAGCCTATTTCAGGATGTTTGAAGAGGTAAACATTCAGGTAAATGAGGCCATGTATGATTCCTTTACGGGGCAGGCCACTTTGCCCATTTGCAATACGCTTTGCCAGCATTTCAATCTTACCAAAACTCCTGAACAGTTGGTTTCTACAAAAAGAAAACATTTCAAATATCTTTTTGACAACGATAATGAATTGACACTTTTGGATGGGGTGCACCGGTTAATAAAAGAATATCACGCTAACGGACTAACGCTCGTTTTGGCCTCATCAGCTTCCATGGCAAATATTGACCGAATTTTTGGCCGGTTCGACCTCGATAAATATTTTACGGCGAAAATCAGTGGGGCTGATTTAAAAGCTTCAAAACCCCATCCTGAAATTTTCATTAAAGCTGCCCAACTTGCTGGTGAACTTCCAAGCGATTGTATGGTGATTGAAGACTCAACCAACGGAATTGCTGCCGCAAAAGCCGCCAATATTTTTTGTGTGGGCTTTAAAAGTCCGAACTCCGTAAACCAGGATTATTCCAGGGCTGATAAGGTTATTTCTAATTTTGACGAAATTTCTTTCCCAAGGATAAGCGGAATCTTTCAAGATTAAACCCACGTTTCGAGTTTTTTAATTTTTACGGAAACCAATAAGGTCCGCTTCCTTTTTTCTTCCATATTATGCTTCCGAGAGAAAAAATTGCTTCAGATTCCTCTCAGGCCCAACTCTTTTGCCCCATAGTATTTTAAAAGCGTGTTAAAAATTGGCCGTTGCCTTGGCGTGGTTTTCTTTCTTATTTAATTTAGGTTCAAAATCCTTTTGTAACCTTAATTCAGTTCAATATGAAAACAATGCCACTATGGAATGAAATATCTTCCGAGACATCTTTTCCGCAACTAAAAAATGATTTGGAAGTGGACGTAGCCATAATAGGAGGCGGGATTACGGGAGTAACTACCGCCCAATTGTTGAAGCGCGCAGGGTATAAGGTAGCCATTTTGGAATCACGGAAAGTAGGCGAGGGCACTTCCGGACAGAGCACCGGAAATTTGTATATGGTAACCGAATATCCAAATTATGAATTGGCCGAAAAATACGATATAGAAACCGTAAATAAAATTTTGAAATCCCGTAGAATGGCATTGCAATTTATTAAGGAAAATATCGAATCCCATTCAATTTCGTGTGATTTTAAGGCGCAGCCAATGTATATATTCGAAAATAACGGCAGTATTGATATTGGAAAAGAGATGCTTGCTGCTGATAACATTGGAATACCCTATTTGCCATTGCAAAAGGAAAATTTTCCATTCACTTTTAATGAAGGCATAACATATTTAAATCAGGCACAATTCAATCCCCTTTCCTATGTGCGGCAAATGGCAAAACACATCCATGATGGAAATTGTGAAATTTATGAAAACAGCCGCGTGCTAAAAATTGAGGAAAAGGAGGAAGAAACATTGCTAAAAACGGAACTGGCCACCGTGAACGCAAAATATATAATCCACGCCACCCACACCCCGATGGGGTTACAGATTCCATACCATACAACCCTTGGCCCATATCGCGAATATGGAATTGCCGTGAAATTGAAAAACAACAACTATCCCGAAGGCATATTTTGGGGCCATTATGAAAATAAAAAATTCTCCGTAAGAACTTATATTTTAACCAATGACCCGTACTTATTGTGCATTGGAAGTATGCATAAAGTGGGGCAGGCAAAAAATACAAAGGAACATATAGCGGAATTGGAAACATTCGTTAAGCAAAATTTTGAAGTTGAACGCATAACCCACCAATGGGGCGGCCAAAATTATAAACCTGCTGATCTGCTTCCGTACATCGGACAAATGAATTCCAATTCCAATGAATATATTGCCACGGGTTTTTCCACAGATGGGTTGGTTTACGGGGTATTGGCAGGAATTCTTTTGGCCGATGAAATTAGTGGAAAGGAAAACACCTATGCCGAATTGTATAAAGCTTCCCGGCACCAACCGTTGAAGGCTGCCAAAAAATTTGCGAAGGAAAACATAAATGTAGCGGCACAACTTATAAAGGATCTCCCTCTTCCGGGTTTTGATACCAAGGCGATGGAGGTAGCAATGGGAGAAGGTAAAATCGTGCAGGTTGATGGTAAAAATTTGGCGATCCATAAGGACAACCTTGGCAATCTAACGGCCCTTTCCGCAATCTGCCCGCATATGGGCTGCACCGTTCATTGGAATACCGCTGAAAAAACTTGGGACTGCCCCTGCCACGGCAGTAGGTTTGATACTTCGGGTTGTGTGATTGAGGGGCCTGCTTTCCATGGATTGGAAAAAAAGAAACTATAAAATCTCGGGAAATAGCATCCATCATCTGCAAAACTCAAGAGCGAAAACAGCTGTTTTAAATAAAAAAGGATCAAACTGTAATAGTTTGATCCTTTTTAGCATTGATGTTTGGGGCTTATTTTGCCTTGAAATTTATTTTATTATAAGCTGCCTTGGTTAATGTTACATCGGCATCCTTTTCCTCTTCCAGGATTTCTTTCAAAAGGGTTAGGGCTTCCTTTTCACCAAGGGTCTCGGCCCAGGCACAAAGGGTGCCATAGGAGGCAATTTCATAATGTTCTACTTTTTGGGCGGCTGCAATTATTCCCGCATCGCGCACGGGGCCGGGCTCGGTACTTTTCATAATATCCTCCCCTTCCTTGATAAGGCCGTCCATGGCGTCACATTTTTCGGCTTTGGCCTTTTCGCCGAGGCTTTTGAAAACCTTTTCCACTTTTGTTACTTGTTCCTCGGTCACTGTGAGATGGTCCTCAATTGCTTTTTTCAACTGTTCGGTAGTGGCGTTTTTTGCCATTTTTGGAAGTGCTTTTGTGAGCGCCTTTTCTGCCCAATAAATATCCTTTAGCCCATCCACCATAAGTTCGCGAAGATCTTCGGCTGCAGTTGATTTTGCTTTAACCTTCCCCTTGGAGGCTGCAGTTTTGGAAGTATTTTTACTTTTTGAAGCAGTTGCTTTACTTTTTGAAGCGCTTGATTTGCTTTTTGTTTGTGTAGCCATAACAATTTTTCTTTTAATGGTTAATTATTTTTTTTATAATCAAATTTAAAAGTGGAGGAAACTAATAGCAACTTGGTTAACAATGAATTAACTTCAATTTATTATCTATGTTAATTTTAAGGAAGAAAAAATTATGGGGAAGTATAACCCAAAATATGCGGCTTTATATATTTTCCCTGCGGATTTTCGGAAAAGGAAATCCATCCCTTTACGCTGGAATTGCCCGGGAGATAATCAAATTCAAGCAAGGATTTTTCAATATCGGCACCTTCGCCCATTGCAAATTCGATGCGAAGTTTTTGTGCAGTAGTGGCGCCATTATTTTTTACCGTAACCGGGATAGTATAATAATCGTTTTTTGCTTCCGATTTTCCGAGGCTGATAACAATATCCGGAGGGGTTTCTTCCGCAACGGCCATTTGATAGATTAGAATCCCTATCGTAAAAGCTACAATAACGGAAGAGATGCCCGTTACCACCCATTCCAGCCAATTTTTTCTTTCCTTAGTTTTTTCCATATTTTCAATTATTGAATGAGCAGCTTTCCGGCGGATGCGCCCAAGGTTGCGGGAAAGCCGAGTACTACGGTTTCGGCAATGATCCCATATAGTGAGATTTCTTCAAAACGCCCAAAGAACCATAACATAAATGCTGAGGTAATCAAGGCGAGGGCATACATGATAGCGGTGCCGGCCGCTATTTCCCCAAATGAATATTCCTCATGGGCTTTCCTGTTTGTTCCCTTAAAATTTATATGATATAGAATTGCCGCCCCAAGCGCAAGGGAACTGATTGCAATCAACAGGATTTTAAAGGGTGCGGATTCCAGCGCGATATATACTACTTCCTCAGTGGGGGCAATGTTGGCAGCAACCACAAGGCTCCCGCAGAGAGCGAGGTTTATGGACCGTATCAAATTGTGCCGCTCCGGTCCCTTTTGCTCTTCCGAAGTACTGGTATTTTTATTTTTCTTATTGTCTTCCTCGGAATCCTTATTGGCGCCCAATTGCGATTTTCCCACTGAAATTCCTATTGCCACCGTAACGGCCTCTACCAATACTTTTCCCATTATTTCGCTGAAGGACATTTCCGGGGCAATGCGACCTATGATATAGAGAATTGAGACGGAAAGCACGATTCCTAAGCCCAGCTCTTCAACAGCTTCGAGCAAACAAGAAAACAAGCCGTGATCGGAACTTAGGCCCACATAGTGGTTATAGACCATCAAAAGAAAAATACCTGTGGCCAAATAAATAAGAAAATTCAAGGGGGAAGTAAGAAATCCGGCCCACCATAGCTCCATCGTATAGAGCATGGGTAAGCTGAACAACAGGCCCCCGGCAATGCCGCGTCCGTATTCCTTGAGGGCATCATCAATGGATTTATATTGGTGTGGCATGGGGAGCGGATAGTTTTATGTTAAAGGTTAAATATTGCATGCTTTTTTTTACGATATTTTTGTTCCTATATTGGTTCGGATGTTTTTTTCTTGAATATCAATATATTAAGGTTTTGTTTTTTTCCATTCCTTTATTTCCCCCACAAAGGTTTCGAGCATCGTTTGAGATTCCTGCGGCGGATTTCCTATTTTGAAAGTGAGCCAATCTTCCCAAAAACGTTCCAAAATTCCATAGAGTTTGGCATCTAAATTTTTTAGGGCCGTAAAATATGGGGCATAATCATAGCGCGTATTATTGTTGGCTTTCGTCGAAAAGAATTTCCGTATAAAAGTCTGTACCGCTGTGCCATCGTATATTCCATTCTTAATATAGGTTTTGGCGAGTTTGTCCAGTTCGTCTTGCTCCATTATTTTTATATGGAAATCTGCCGTAAAATCCTTGGTTTCAAAACCCCTTCCTAGAAACATGGGCAGCGTCTTGTAGTGTTCCATACAATTGGTAATACAACGGGCTGGGAAAAGAGGTGGAGCAGTTCGTTATCGTTTAGGGTCATTTCGGAAAGATCCCTTAAAATCCAGGTTTGCTTTTGCTTTAGGTATAAGTGGAGCAATTCATGGGTAAACGCTGCTGGGTCCAAATTGGAATTGTCCACAAAAAGTGTGGTGCCCTCCGGGGTAAAGCTGGAAAGGTAGGCCCTTTCTTCACTTTCCTTTATTGTAATTGTAAAGTGGGCGTTCACCTCGCGCCAAAGATCTTCGTTGCGCTTATATACCAATGTTTTGTATTCTTCTTTCATTTTTTTTAATAAAGATAGCGTGGCGAATTTATCTTTCAAACAGGTTTTCATATATATTAACATTGAAGATAAAGTAAGTATTGCAATGTTAATCTTAAGCGAAAACTGGGTTATAATTTGTAAATGTCGTTGGCTATTTGAAACAACCCACTGAATTTTAATCGAAAGAAAAATTTATTATTAATTAAAAAAAAATGTTATGAGCAATCAAAGAGAACAAAATCAGAGAAATCAGCAAGATCAGCATCCATTAAAATATTATTTTTAAATTCCATGGAGCTACACATTTTTATAATAGCCTGGATTTGTGCCATCTTGGCCATGACCGGATTTAGTACAATAATAACGTACCTATGGAAATGTGAGTGCCGAGAGCCTGTTTTGCTGGCACAATTGGTGAGCCATTTTACAAAGGAAAGTACCAGCACAAATACTCTTATTAAAGGTTGGGCCATACATTTTGCGGTAGGTTTGTTATTTATGTTTTTTTACGAACTGCTTTGGGCACTTTCCGGGGTGGAAAGAATGTTTTTATGGAGTGTATTATTCGGGATGTTGATCGGATTTATAGGAATAGGTGGGTGGATGTTCATGTTCCGGTTCCATCCAGATACCTCAAAAGTCAATTTTAAAATCTATTATATCCAATTGTTTTTTGCCCATATTATATTTAGCCTTACGGCCTTAGCGGTATATCTTTTTCTTTAGAATTTCGGGATTTAAAAAAAAAATTAAAATATTTATAATCCTCTTGGCAGTCCACAGGATTTTTTTTTGTCCATCATAGCGAAAACGATTGATTCGAAAAAATGAAATTTATCCATCTTTTCAAAATATGAAATTAGAAACCGTAAAACCGATGCCATCAAAAAACGTTTTAGAATGTAGTAAGGCGCTGGCCAAGAAAGGCTATAACATAGCTTTTGTAGAGAGTGCCACCGCGGCGCATGTGCGCCGAATTTTCACTGACCCCCGAATCGGGAGCCATTTTAAGGGGAGGGATTTCCTGTTATGAGGTTTTTGTCAAGGAAAACATTCTAAAAGTGCCGCACCATTTAATTGAAAAATATACGCCCGAATCGGCAGAGGTAACCCAGTCTCTCGCAGAAAACGGACTGGCTTTTTTTAAATCGGATGTGGTAGTGGCCTGTACCGGCCTTACAATGCCGGGCGGAAGTGAAACCAAGGAAAAGCCCGTAGGAACCATGTTTCTACATATAATTTTTCCAGAAAAAAGTTTCCGGCATCGCAGCGTTTTTTCGGGAACGGCTGAAGAAATAGTGTCTCAGGCCATCGACGCGGCGGCGATGTTGATAACCGATTTTTTGGAATCAAATGGATAACACTTGTTTTTAAAATAATCCATCTTTTAAGAATACCCCCTTTTTCTTCAATCCCTGTTTGTTAAATAGGATTAAAACTTTCCTAATATCCTGCTAACTACAATGGCGGCACAGGATTATTTCGATAATTTCAACAAAAAAAGTTATGAAAGCCGCAACCGATATTTCTTCCGTAGTTCCTCAAATTGAAGCGGATTTCCGTGAATTTATAATAGACAAAAAGCATCCATGCATTATGGCAAATACTGTTTTTGCCACCAATAATTATGAGCTGCATATCCACGGAAAGCTTGGTTCGAAAAGCACAGCGGACAAATTGTTGAAGGAGCTGCGCGAATATGTTTCCCACTATAATTTTTCGGACAATAATTTTAAAACCTTTATCGCAGTCTTCCCCCAGGAGGAAATCATTTCTGAAATAGAATTCGAAAATTTAATGTGGCGCCAACTCCAGTTTATCCACGAGATGGACCCAACACCATGGGATGCACGCGTGAGCAGCGACCCAGAAAACAACAATTTTAGTTTCAGTATTGGCGGACGTGCGTTTTATATAGTGGGAATGCATCCTAAAAGTTCCCGCTTGGCCCGTAAGGCTCCCTACGTTACGCTTGTCTTCAACCTGCATTGGCAGTTTGAAAAGTTGCGCGAAATGGGTGCCTACCACAAAGTGCGCGACAAAATAAGACAGCGGGACGAGGCACTACAGGGCAGTATCAATCCCGTTCTCGAAGATTTTGGTGATGCCAGTGAAGCAAGGCAGTACAGTGGCCGAAATGTGGGTGAAATGTGGAAATGCCCATTCCATAAATCTTGATTTTAAAATTTGTAGTTTCGGAACAATTTGTATTGGGAAAAGTTTTCAAAATGAACATGATGCACAAAAATTGAAGCATGGTATATAAAATTCCAAAACAGAGCGGAGCGACCTTTACACTTGAAAAAGGGCAAAGGCTGAAAGTAATCGATCCAAAGGGAAAACAGGTGAGCGATATGGTGCTTTTCAATAGGAATGATAAAAGGGAAAAAATCTCATCCGGAAAAACATTGGATTTTGAAGAGAATATCTTGATCACCAAAAATAATTTTTTGTGGAGCAACCGCAGCAACCGAATGATGCAAATACTGGAGGATACCAATGGCAGAAATGATTTTCTGTTGGCGCCGTGCAGTCCCGAAACCTTTCAAATAATGTATGGCCACGAGGGCTACCACCCCAGTTGTTTTGAGAATCTCTGCACCCATTTGGCGCCTTTCGGCATTGCCGCTGATGACGTGCCCACAGCCTTCAATATTTTCATGAACGTACAGTTTGCCGCTGATGGAAGGTTATCGGTACTCCCGCCGTTGAGCAAGCCGGGCGATTTTATAATTTTCGAGGCCCACATGGACCTTATTGTAGCGCTTACCGCCTGTTCGGCAGAGGACAGTAACGGGGGTAGTTTCAAGCCAATCCATTATGAAATCATGCAATAATCCATTCCTATATTTTATGGGGAAATTTCACCCTATTAGCATACCCCGCTTTTAGCATTTGATAATTTCGGATGTCCGATTTGTAAAGCCTTTAAATGGAAAAGATCTGTCCTTTACTTTAAAATAATTGGCTTTTTTAAACAAGGGTAAATTCCTGTTTATTTCCATTCAGAAAAAATAGAATCGGCGGGTGAATTTCGTTTCATCCACTCTGTTTGATCGGTGGAGGTGCCTCGCGTTGTTTCAAAATACACAACGTTGCGTTCCCCATTCTTCTTAAGATGGCTGCGGATAATTGCGTGGGTGTGATAACTTGGCTGTTGCAATTTCAAAAAAGGCTCAAAATCATCAATGGCGCACATAGCTTCACTTCTTTCAAAAAATCCAAAACCTTTATACCGACCTTCCTGCACGAGGGCGAAGCCAATTTCACCCGCATTTCTTCCCTTACATTGAATGGCGAAATGTGCCCTATTTTGCTGGAGCGAATCGATCGCGGCGGTTACTTTTTTGTTGTATTCCGAAATATTTTCGTGACCTTCACAAATGCCTTCACAGTTTTTGATGCGGTAATGCGAACATTTTTCTGAAGTGCTTTGCAACGTGCAGAAACGTGGGCAAAGTTTGAAGCTTTCACATATTTCTTCCAGTTTTTCGGTGGCTTCGGCACGGTTGTAAAAAGTTCCCACCGAATCGTGCAACACCTTGGTTTTTGCCAAAGCCAGTTGCATGATGCCGCGTTGGTTTATATAATTGATGATTTGATAGGTAGTGGAGGGCCATTTCTGTGCGCGATTGAATTTGGGGTAATGCTTCCGAATGTGTTCCGATTCAAGCAAGAGCGCCAGCAATTCGTCTCCCGTACATTCGTAATCTATAAAATGCGTTTCTTGCCCAAGTTGATATTCCTTGGTTTTTTTGTCATAAAAATGGGAGAGCACCCGCTTTTTTATGTTCTTCGCCTTCCCCGCATAAATCACTTGATGTTTTTGGTTTTTGAAAAGATAGATGCCAGTCTCTTCCGGCAGCTGTTCTATTTGTTCGGCGGGAATGTGGGGCGGCAGGGTGGACTGCTTGGAGCGAGGGTTCAAAAAGGAATTGATGGTGCTGAAATTGTAGTCCAAAGAGAACAACCTTTGAAAAAGAATTACGGTGGCGTCAACATCTCCCTCTGCGCGGTGCCGGTTGTGGTGCGGAATGTTGATGGTGGTGCAAAGTCTTCCCAAGCTGTATGACAGCATTCCCGGAATCAATTTGCGGGACAGCCTTACCGTACAAAGTTTCTTTCGAATGTAATTTTGCCCCAACATTCGGAATTCCCCCCGAATTACATTGTAGTCAAAACTCACATTGTGGGCCACAAAAATGGCGTCTTTCGTAAAATGGTCTATTTTTTCGGCTACTTCAAAAAAGCGCGGCGCCTGGGCCACCATTTCATTATTGATTCCCGTAAGGGCCGTAATATGATGCGGAATTTCGCGCTCCGGATTGATGAGAGTGGTGTATTTGTCAATCTCTTTGCCGTTTTGCAAAAGTGAAATGCAGATTTCGGTAATTCGATTACCGGCAATACCGCCTCCGGTGGTCTCTACATCTATAATTGCGAAAAGTTGGCTTTGCATTTTTTTGTGCTGGGACAACAAATGTATAAAACTGAAAGGTGTAAATTGGATTAATTCCTGTTAAAAATGGAAATAATCCATACCGCATTCGTTTTGAAAATGGTTAAAGAATAGTAAAATAGCAAAGGCCTTAAATCCATTAATGCTAATTTTAATTAAAAAGAAATTATGCGATCAATCTGGAATGGTTCAATAAGTTTTGGTCTGGTGTCAATTCCCGTGAAAATGTACTCCGCTTCCGAAGATAGAAGAATAGCGCTGGACATGCTGGATGCACACGACCATGCCCGTATTCGTTACAAACGCGTAAACGAGGATACGGGAAAGGAGGTGGAATGGAAGGACATTGTGAAAGGCTATAAAAAAGATGATGCCTATGTTGTTTTGGAAAAAGAGGATTTTGAAAAGGCAAACATGAAAAAAAGCAAGACCATCGATATTGAAGAATTTGTAGAGGAAGCCGAAGTAAACGATCTTCTTTTCAAAAGTCCCTATTTTCTTGAACCGCAAAAAGAGGGCGGGAAAAGTTACAACCTGCTGCGCGACGCCCTAAAGAAAACCGAGAAATTAGGTGTGGCCACATTCGTGATGCGCCAAAAGGAGCATTTAAGCCTCCTTGGGGTCTATAAAAATGTCCTCGTGCTACACGTAATCCGCTTTGCCGATGAAATCCGTGATCCCGGGGAATTGAAATTGCCTTCCACAAAAGTCTCCAAAAAGGAAGTTGATATGGCCCTCTCGTTGATCGAGAATTATTCCACAGCCTTCAAGCTTGAAAAATACAAAGACGTTTACAACAAACAGTTGATGAAGATTATCAACAACAAAGCAGCCGGTAAAACGGTGCGGGCCAAAAAGGTGGACACAACCCCAACGGCCGCGAATGACCTTATGGCAAAATTAAAGGCCAGTCTGGAAAAGAAAAGCAAAAAAAGTAAAGCTTCATAACCGTGGCACTTGATGATTACATAAAAAAGCGCAACTTCAGCAAAACTTCCGAACCCACAGGCAAGGTAGATAAAACGAATGCCAACAGATTCGTAATTCAGCGGCATCAGGCCAGCCGGTTGCATTACGACCTTCGGCTGGAAATGGAGGGCGTCTTGAAAAGTTGGGCCGTGCCCAAAGGTCCCTCGATGAATCCGTCAGATAAACGGCTTGCCATTATGACCGAGGACCACCCCGTGAAATATCTTACTTTCCACGGCACCATTCCGAAGGGAAATTATGGCGCGGGCATTATGGATATTTGGGACCACGGAACGTACCAGATTTTGGAAGATGCGGACCCACTAAAACAATTGAAAAAAGGCGATCTGAAAATTGAATTCTTCGGAGAAAAATTAAAAGGGACATTTGCGCTAATACAAATGAAAAACGATGAAAAAAACCAGTGGCTTTTAATTAAGAAAAATGACAAGTTCGCTACGGACCTTAAGTATGACGCTGAAGATTTGGTTACTTCCGCAAGGGAACCAAAAATTGGAAAGGTAAAAAAACTCAATCCCAAAACTTTTATCAAGCCTATGCTGGCGAGCCCCGGAAAGAAAATCTTCAAGGATCCTGAATGGGTTTTTGAGCTAAAATGGGATGGTTACCGAGTGTTGGCTACTATCCATAACGGCAAGGTTGAACTGTATTCCCGCAACGGCATTTCTTACAATAAAAAATTTTCCACTATCAAAAAGGAATTGGAAAACATTTCGCACGATTGCATATTGGACGGGGAAGTAGTGGTGATTGACAAAAAAGGCAACCCAGATTTTCAGAAACTCCAGAAATATGAAGCTGAATCCAAAGAAAAATTGTGTTATTATGTATTCGATTTGCTTCACCTGAATGGGCACGACACGTTGCAACTTCCTTTATTGGAGCGGAAAAGCCTGCTGCCCGACTTGCTGGGCGAGCTTGAAAATGTTCGCTATTGTGACCATATTCAGGCTATGGGCCCCACGCTCTACAAACGCGCGATTGATGCGGGAATGGAAGGCGTAATTGCCAAAAAAGCCGATTCGAAATATACGCCGGGCTACCGTACTGATAACTGGCTAAAGATAAAAAGCACAAATACAGAGGAAGCCATTATTTGTGGGTACACAGATTCGGAAACGGGCGGTTCCCTTTTCGGCTCGCTCATACTCGGGATGTACCAAAATGAAAACCTCACTTATGTGGGCAATTGTGGCACCGGATTTTCCAATGAAGAGCAAAAGCAGCTTTTAAAAAAATTAAAACAATTGGAAACAGACCTTAATCCTTTCCAAAAAAAAATTGCATTAAAGGGAAGAACTCCCCATTGGGTAAAACCACAATTGATCTGTGAGGTGAAATTTTCAGAATGGACCAAAAGCGGGGTAATGCGGCACCCTTCCTATAAAGGTTTGCGGGATGATAAGGATTTGGAAGAAATCCAAGCAAAAGCACCAAAAGCAGCCGCGCCAAAATCAAAGGACGGAGGCTCCAGCTTGGAAGTAGAGGGCATTTCCGTTCCGGTTACAAATTTGGAAAAAATCTATTGGCCGGACGCGGGCTATACAAAATATGATTTGATTGACTATTACCTCCATGTGGCCCAAACTATTTTGCCCTATTTAAAGGATCGGCCGCAAAATCTTCACCGCCACCCCAATGGCATCAATAAACCGGGCTTTTACCAAAAAGATAATGACTCGCTTCCGCAGTGGGTGGACACGGTTAAACTATATTCCGAATCCTCAAAGAAGGATATTGACTACATGCTTTGTCAGAATGAGGCAACCCTTTTATATATGGCTAATTTAGGATGTATCGAAATCAACCCGTGGAATTCACGCATCCAAAAATTGGAAAATCCCACCTATACCGTAATTGACATTGACCCTTCCGACAAAAATACTTTTGAACAAGTAATTGAAGTTGCGCTAACGGCGAAAGAGGTGCTGGACCTCGGCAAAATTGAGGGCTATTGCAAGACCTCCGGCTCCAGTGGCCTCCATATTTATATTCCCTTGGGCGAAAAATACAGTTATGATGAAGCGCGTGATTTCACCAAGCTGCTGTGTTATTACATTCACGAAAAACTGCCGAAAATCACAAGTATGGAACGTGCCGTAAAAAGTAGAAAGAATAAAATATACTTAGATTTTTTGCAAAACCGAAGAGGACAGACCCTGGCAGCGCCCTATTGCGTCCGGCCTAAACCGGGCGCCCCCGTCTCGGCCCCTTTGTTGTGGAAGGAAGTAAAACCTGGGCTCGAAATTTTAGACTTTACTATCAAAAATATGCCAAAGCGAATTGCTAAAATCGACGCTGGGTTCAAAGCTGTTTTGGGCAAGGGTATTTCTATGGAGAAGGCGATTGAAGCGTTGCAGGGAAGTTGAAAATTAGCTTCTCACGTTGATCCTATCCAAGCTTATGGTGCCGACCTTTTTTTGTCATGCTGAGCCTGTCGAAGCATACCGCAACGTGATAAGAGTTATGAATTGCTTTCAGAATTGTATTTTAGTTGACTATTCACAGGGCTCCCGGGATAGTCATAGGTGCTTTTTTCGTTGTGAATTGCTTTCAGAATTGTATTTTAGTTGACTATTCACAGACTGGGCGATATTGACAACGTGAAAAACGTAGTTGTGAATTGCTGAAGGCAATTTTTTATAAGGCTATAAACCGAAGAAAAAACTTAAATCCTGCGTACACCGTGGGATTTTCTTTTTAATTGATTATTTATCCAAAACATTTCTCAATTTAAATAACATCAGCAATAATGTATTAGTGCTTCGACAGCTAAAACCTTTTCTTTCATTAGCTCCTATCCCACCAAATGTCCAACAACCCGACCTGCCGCTCAGGATGCTCACTTTTGTCCAAACCCTGTACGCGCAGAACGATGTTGTCCAATCCCACTTTCAACAGTTTGTAAAAGATCCGGTTGTGCTCCCGGGGCACGTAGCCCAGTTTCCAATTTTTGTATGAAATCATCACCGCCCGGGCGTCATATTTGTTGTTTTCATCAATGGCAAGCTTCAGTTCGAGGCCCATTTCCAAATCCTTGAATGCTTCGGCACCGTCATAATACGTAAAACCCGCAATATTGAAATTCGCCAAATGCTCTTTGTTTTGTTTGTTATCTTTCATTTTTTTCTTTTTTAGAAAGATAAAAGTCTGTCGTTCAGCTGTCAAATTCCGTCAGTGGCTAATAAATTTTATTAATATCCGCCAATGGATGTCGGTTTTTCCTCGATTTCTCCCTCTTAGGGCTGGGGTAGAAAATCGAGGAAAAACCTTCTAAATGAATCCAAAAAATTGTAAATATCTTCAATAAACCTCTCTAATCCCTCTTATAAAAAACAACTTTAATTTTCCTCGATTTCTCGTCTTTGGGCCGGGGCAGAAAATCGAGGAAAAAATTTCATTTTATTCTTTCGTGTCGTACTTGGATAATTTTACTTTTTCATTTAAATACGTCTTAAATTCCTGTGGCCCCAGTACATGTACCTCGCCCGGCAATCCCATTACAAAACGTCCCACCCCTTCAAAAGCTGCCACGGGGATTTCTGCATCATAGTTTTCGCCGTTTCTCGCCACGAACTGGATGGCCGCCGGATATTCATCTTTCAAAAGGTTATAGGCTTTTAGGTCCATTCGCAAATGAATAGTGGTTTTTACTTCCGCCGCGCCCATGCGGAACGCATCGGTAAAAGGGATTCGGTGTTGTTCCGAGAACAACCAATTGGAATCTGTGGGCTGCACTTCTTTTATCCGGCTCAAATAAAATTGTTTGGACGTTCCATCTTCGGTGTCGAAACACCAAACCCCGCGGTAGTCTGGTAAAAATGCAAAAGGCTCCACTTTCCTGTCGCGTATCAGCTTACTGTTGGAAGATCGGTATTCTCCTAAAACCACTTGTTTCTTTGTTTGGATGGCTTTTTTCAATTTGTCTATATGAACCAGTTCCGATTTTTTGTTTAGGCGGTCCAATACCTTGAAATCATATAAGGTATGCAGTTTTTTTATCAGCTTTTCACTAATGGTTGTCTTGGTGCTCGATGTGTCGAGAATATGGTGGATGGCGAAAATTTCCGCTTCGGTGAAATGAAAGAGCGCATTGAGTTCCTTAACGGTCTGCGCTTCTTTTTGTAACCGATACCCGTTATTCCTTTCCAATAAAAACCCAGAGTCTTCAATAACCTCAAAATATCTGAACACCGTGCGCTCGCTCACCTGTACCCGATCCCTAATTTCTTGCAGGGAATATTTCTTTTGGCCGGAAAGCATCAAAATAAGCCGAAGTATTCCCTTGATTTTTTCTTGGTTGGTCATTCTTGGGGTTTAAATTTCAAGGTCGGTTAATGTCGAAATTTGCTTTTAAAAGGCGGAGCGGCTTTCACGAACACCTTCCAAAAAAAACAATGTACAAACCAAGTTCATACATAACTTTAGTGGGGAGAAATGCTAATATATAAAAAAATGTTAAAACGGAAAAGATTTGAAGATCGGTTTGCCTGCATCCATCCCGAAATCGAAGAATACAAAATTCCTTTTGAAATAAATCATAGCATTAAAAGTAATCGTCCTTAATTTTACTTCAAAAGTCATGGTTCCAAAAGTCGTGGCTCCAATCGTGAAATTTCACAATACCCTTTAAAACACCCCCAAGATCCTCATCCCTCCAGAATTGTCAATTCCCAACAATTCCCCATTCACATTTCTAAAAAATGCCACCCCTACTACACTTACAACCCCTACCGTTTCCGGCACAATAATGGTATCAGACAATTTTAAAGTTAAGCTCACTGGCGCAATAATCTTTTGGGTAAGTGCAATCGCTTCGCTCTCCAGAAACGTAGCAAGGTTTTGGAACTTTGCTTCCAACGGAAAGTACTTGTTTTGGGCCGTGTTAAATTCATAATTGCTTACCATGGCAGCACCCAAAATAAATTTAAAGTGGGTAGCATCCTCATGGGCGGTTATCTGTTTCTTTCGGTCAAGGGCGGGAGAGGACCAGTCCACTCGGTTCCGTTCAGCATTGATTGTGGGCTTTTCCGTTATCCCTCCAACGCTATAAAGGAGGGGTCGAGCCTGTACAAACTCAAATCCCTCCAGCAGGTTGCCATTTTTCCGTATATCCAGCTTGCGCTGCCCTCGTAATCCTTCACCGGCACCCACAACCAAACGCATCCTTCCATTCAGCCTCCCCGAAAAATATCGGTCATAAATTCCTTTCCGCTGTCCCATAAAGCCCAAGCGCAAAACTTTGGCAGCCATACTCGCACCGCCCATTTCCATCATATTTTCCCGTGTCCCTTTGCTTTTAGGGTGGGTCATAATACGTTTTTTGCTCACGGTGGATTTCTGTTTCACCACAGTGCCGTGCTCGTCTTGGCTAAAGCTCAACCCGCCCAAAGTGCCGGTAAGTTTAAATAAATCATTCTTTATCCGTGCCATAATTTTTTTTAAAATTATTCGCTCTTCCAATTGCAAAAATTGATCACAATGGTAATAAAATAGGGCAATAAACATATAAAACATTTCCTCTTAATTGGGAAATAAAAGATTCTTAGGATTGACGGTAACCATTTCCTTATCTGTCTAAACTAATCTATTTTGGACAGAGAAGCAAATTTTGTAACAAGCTTTAGCCTATTAAATGGCAACTTTAAGCAATCCTTTCTGCCACCATAGTCCAGGTTAGGTCCAGGTCAACTTCAGGTAATATCCAGATGGAATGGAAGTAAAATTGGTAAAAAGTAGGATTAAACTACTTGGGAATATTTATGGTATAACAATAATGGGACACCGAATATACGAAAAAATTGTAAATAACAATTCTCTCCTCTCGCTATTATTCGGCACACTCCCCGCTGGCCCAGGAAGTAAGCCCCGCCCGTTCCGCAGCACAGGGATTGCTATAGGTTTTGCCATCGCATCCGCAAACGGGGTTGTATTCCATAGTGCAGGGGCCATCGCTTATTTTTGATTTGTCGATACACGAAACGGTCTTGCCAGCTCCACAGGAAGACAAAGCCAATATTCCCACCAACAGCAGAGATGCGGCAAAAGAGGATTTTTTATAGTTCGTAGTCATAATAGGAAGGTTTATTTTCAACTACTAAAATAAGCTAACGATGCAAACAATAAAGTTATTGGTTTCATAAATTTGGCTATAAGCTATAAGCTATAAGCTATAAGCTATAAGCCTACTGCGCGTTAGAAAAATTAATCATCCAACTAATCCCAAACTTATCTCGGAAAGAACCGAAATAATCACCCCAAAACATATCTTCCATTGGCATTTCTACCTCGCCGCCCTCAGATAATTCCTTAAAGAGACGGTCTGCTTCCTGTCTGCTATCTGGGTGAATGCTTACGTAAGCGTTATCCCCGACCTGAAAAGGTCTGTTTCCGAATCCCGGCATGGTATCGGAACCCATTAACAGCTCACTGCCAATGGGAAGCGTAACGTGCATAACACGGTTTTTGTGCTCATCTGGAAGCGGCGGCATATCAGCGGATGGCGGAATATCGCCAAGGCGCATCACGCCCTGCCCGGCAAATTCGCCGCCAAATACTTTTTTGTAATGATTGAAGGCCGCTTCGCAGTTGCCATCAAAGTTTAAATACGGATTTAATTTAGTTGCCATGATTTTTGGTTTTAAATGTTTATGGAATGGTTTTTAACAATCAATTTCTAATGTATTTCTTCAAAATGCCTTCGGATTTTTTGGGATTAATGGTTTATTGAAATTAATATTTAATTCAGAAATT
>JBEBRF010000029.1:0-23396 GCA_040394975.1 Aequorivita soesokkakensis | reverse complement strand
TTCAGAAATAATTGAAAAAGCGGAATTTTATTTGAAAGAAGCGGTTGGAGATTCTTTGTTTAAATATTTTGAACTCGGACCAAATTCTGAGTATAAATATCAAACTAACTCAGGAAAATATAAATGGAAAGATATTAGAAATGGAAAAAAAACGAAAGGAAAATTTATCAATGGGAAACATATAAATTTTATGCTAAATCATCCTGATTTTCAATATCCATATACAAGAAAAACTGTTTATGTAGAATTAGATTCAAACCTAAATCTAATCAGAGAAGTTTACATCGACCAAATTCCTAAATTTCTTTTGAGAAATGAACCTTCTGACTGGCTAAATGAAAATAAAATTGACAGTATTATTGAGCAACAGAATTTGAAAACATCAGTTGAACCAATTTCAAAACGATTGGAATTTGACACTAAAACAAAGGAATATTATTGGATTGTATTTAACACACTTTACAAAGAAAAATGTTTTTCGGACGAGGAGATTTTACTTATAAATCCAATAAGTGGAATTGTCATTAATCATTATGAGGAAAGCCAAAGGAAAATGCATTGCTTTGAATAAAAACGTGGTACAACATTGTACAAGCATAATGCGGGCTAAAGTGCTAAATTTAAACTAAATATTTCGGTTTCTTAAAAAACTTGGACAAAGCTGGAAAAATCACTTGAATCCAAATCAGAGAAACACTTTGACATCAAATCGATATTTAGAGCTTGGGAAGATGAAAGGTCTTCAGATGAAATAATCCGCGAAATCAAATCTTCTCGCGTTGAAAAGCGCAATACGGCAGGTTTAGAATGAAATATTTACGGGACCCGAATATGCTGCATTCTACCCCAACTGCAACTGCAATTCCTGAATCCTAAAAATTTCAACCTTAGCTTCCTCCAAATCCATCTCAAATTGCTGATTATTGCCCAAAATGTAATTCGCGGCCAACTGCTGATAATGCGCAATCCCATCCAACAAATTGTTGCTGAAATTTTCCCAGTTTTTAAAATCACGGGAGGTGGGAGTGAAAGTCCGCTCAATTTCCTTTTTCAGAAAGTCAATATAAAGCCTTAATTCAGCAACAAACATGGAGGCTCGTTTGGCGTTTTGCATCATATTTTTTCGGCCATAAATATGGTCGGCCATTTCGCGAAGGGTGCTGATTTTTGAAAAATTGACAATATTCGGGCCCGGGCAAATGGTAACGGCGGTTAGTTTTTTCAGAAATGGAACTTCATATTTCACGGAGGCCGCGTTGCTCAAACCAATGCACAGACATTCTTTGCTTAAAACATCGTCTTTTTGCCGATTGTATTCCGCTTCGGGTAGGTTTAAAGTTTGCAACTGTTCCAATTTCAATTTTTGATATTTGGTGGAAGCAGTACAAATAGGGGTTTTGGTGAATTCAGTATTGGATTCCAACAGCTTTTCGGTACACGGGCTGCCGGGTTTCCCCTTTCCTATTCTATCCAAACGCTCCGTTTCGGCGGTGGTTCCCTTTAAATAATTGAACTCAACCCCCAGCGGCGAAGCTTTGCTGCGAACCACATCGCCTTCCTTTGATTGCGCCAATAGTTCCAAGGTTTTTTCGTCAACGGTGGTTGCTTCCGGGCACAATAAAAATGGCGTGCCCCAGCCGGTGCCATCCACTTTGTAGTAATTTCGCAATAAATCGTCTTCTTCGTGGATGCCAATTCCGCCTTGAACCGTGATTTTTATTGGATGCGGCTCGTTGAATACAGGTTTTCCCTTTGCAGTAATTGCCGGATTGTAAAGTTCAAAAAGGCTATCCTGCAATTCCTGTTTTTTTTCTTTGAATTCCTGCAAAATTGGCCCCATCAGCAAACCTTGGGTTGCGAACACGTGGCCGCCGCAATTTAGGCCGGATTCTATTCGGAATTCGCTTACCCAAATTCCTTTTTTCGCCAAATATTTTCCTTGAATTAAAGCTGAACGATAATCGCTCACTTTTATAATTACTTTTTTGTGAAAACCGCCCCATTCATAAGCATCAAAAGCTGAAAAGCCTTCCATATAATTGTAAAGCCGAGGGTTCATTCCCGCGGAAAGCACTACGGAGGAATAATTCAAATCGCAGTTAGCATAGCCTTTTAACGCGGTCAACGCATCCGATCCGTTTTCGATGGGTTGCTTTTTTTGATCCAATTGGTTTTTGTCCACTTTGGTCATAATATTCACTTCGATGGCACCGGGAACCAAATTTTTCCGAAGAAATCTTTCAACATTTTCCTTCTCTTTGGAATCGGACAATGAAAACCATTCGTGATATTTTGCCTTCAACGCACTGCTATCGGGAAGCATTTCAAAATATTTCACAATATCCGAACCTGTTTCAAAAGCGGAAGTTTTTAGTTTTTCCATTTTGGAAGTAACAATTCGCTGCATCAAATTAAGATAATCGGTAATCCGCCGTGCGCGATAATTTTCTTCCTTTACGGTAATTGGGGTGTAGGTTTCGTTGTTTTGCTGGTAGTAATATTTCCGCATAACCTCAATTAAATTGTCCTCGATAATGGAAAGGGTTGAATTTATTCCGAAGTGGGCAACTTTTATGGGTGTATCAATGGTGAAAGCGATTCCCATCACGGGAATATGAAAGGTGTGCGGGCTTAATAGTTGCATTTAAAATGAAATTTGGATTTAAAAACCGTAAAGTTTAAAAAACAAAACAGACTGAAATATGACCTTTGTCATACTACAAACCTTACCGGTATTTTGCTTAAAAATCCTTCTTTTTTGCAATTCTCCAAATGAAATAAGTGGGTATCAGCACCCATAACATCATCATAACAGAAGAAAGGACCAATCCAAAATCGGTTCCGAAGAATTTTTGGAATACGGCGCCCGTATAGCCCAAAAGTGCCGAAATATCAAGATTCAAAAGAATCAAGACACGGGACAGGTCCACGGGATTCAACATTATGGCCATTAGCGAAAATGTGTCCAAAGGATAGTCTTCAAAATATAGTAGCGACATTAAAAAAATGCCGTCATAAATTACGGCCATAAACAGCCACAGCAAAATGGCATAGCCGAAACCTTTTATTCTGTTTTCGTTTGAAAGGGCAATTACAAAAGCCAATGCAGTAAAAATAAAGGTGAGGAACGCCCCGGTTATGAGCAAAAGTGAAAAATCCCAAATGGCACTGCTGTTGAAAATTCCGTAGAAAACGAAGGGCATTCCCAGGCCAATTATCAAGCTCATGGAAAGCGAAGTGGCCACTCCGAAAAATTGGCCCAAAAAGATGGAGCTGCGTTTTACGGGCTGTGCCAAGAGCAATTCGGTAAATTCGCGGGAGTTGTAATAATACATCACCCCAAAAATGGTCCCGATGAGCGGCACCAATATAATGATTACGTTCATTAGCGTGATTACTGCTTTGGAGAGGTCGTTGTTCAAAAACAAAAGCACCACTCCGAGCAGTAAATAAAACAGAAAATACACGTAGCTCCAGCGGCTTCGCATTAAATCATAAAAGCTGTATTTTAATATTTTAAGCATAACTGTTGGATAAAATGGACGCAATTGCGTGTTCAAAATCGGGTTGTTCGGTCTTGGTTTTCAATTCTGAAATGCTTCCTTTGAAATAGATCTTTCCTTCCAAAAGGAACACGATTTCATCTGAAATTTCTTCCACAAAGCTCAAAATGTGAGAGGTTATCAAAATGGTCTTTCCTTTTTGTTTTTCAGAATTGATGAGGTTTTTCAACCGTAAATGTGAAATGGGGTCCAGGCCATTCGTGGGTTCGTCCAAAATAACCAACGGGCTGTCAAACATAAATGCCAAAACCAAGTTCACTTTCTGTTTTGTGCCGCCGGAAAGATTTGCCAGTTTTTTGTTCAAAAAGGGTTGCAGTTTGAAAAGTTCGATCAATTCCGCATCCTTTGTAGCTTTTGAATTGCGCAGGTCCTTGATCATTGCAATGAGCTCGCTGACTTTCAAATTGCCGGGGAAGTTTGCTATCTGTGGCAAATAGTCAATTTCGTTTCGGTATTTGAAATTGTTTTTCAGGGGATTTCCGTTGATGGAGATTTCTCCGGAATCTTGCAGGACCATTCCCAAAATACATTTTATAAGTGTGGTCTTTCCGGAGCCATTGGGCCCAAGAATGGAGATGATTCCACCGCCAGAAATGTGAAGATCGATGCCTTTCAGCACTTCGTTCTTTCCGAATTTTTTATAGAGTTCCTTAATTGCTACCATGGTTGATGAGCTTCATTTTTGGGTTTTTATCCATTAGATTGTCTGGGGTGAAAACGGGCGAGACTTTTTCGGAAAAGTCTATTATGTCAATAAACAAACTTCGCAAAAGTATAATGGTTTCGGGGGTGCGGTTCACGATGTACGAAAATAGCTTTACGGGCCTAAATGGCACATCGCCAATGCCGTCTCTATCCAGGTCATAGCCCGTGTAATTGCTCCAGAAATTACTGTTGAATATATTGTCATTGATTCTTCCGTTATAGGAAATATCAAATGAATTATACAAAAAGTTGTTGCTCAGAATCTGGTTTTCGTAGCAGGCGCCCTTTACGCGAAGGGCATATC
Organism: Aequorivita soesokkakensis; assembly: GCA_040394975.1. Classification (GTDB taxonomy): domain Bacteria; phylum Bacteroidota; class Bacteroidia; order Flavobacteriales; family Flavobacteriaceae; genus Aequorivita; species Aequorivita soesokkakensis_A. The sequence continues at coordinate 18,824 of JBEBRF010000029.1, read as the reverse complement.
CATTACTGATAAAATCATTGTTGGCATACAGCAATCTATTGCTGCCTTCCACGGTGATGCCTACTGTGTTTTCTATAAATTTGTTGTGCAGCAGCTTGGCGTCGTTCACCTCCTTGAGCAAAATACCGTAAGAGGCGGTCCCCCAATTTTTGGTGATTACGTTTCTTTCAACGTGCATAAATTTTGAGAACATTAAGGCAATACCGGCGCCGTTGGTTTCAAAAACGTTGTTGATCACTTTGTTGTTATTGCTGAACATAAAATGCAGCCCATAGCGCACATTGTTTTTGCTGAAATTGTCCTTTATAATTATATCGTCCGAGAATTCCAGATAAATGCCGTCGCGCACGTTTTGCACATTGTTTCCGCGCACTTCCACATTATTGCAGTACCATAAATGAACTGCGTTTCCGGAATTGAACTCCGTTACGGCCTCCCCTTTTACGCGGTTGTTCAGCACTTTTCCGTGGTGGGATTTTTGAAGATAAATTCCGAAGAAAAGATTTTCCAGCACCAAATTCTGAATAACGAAATGGTTGCTGTTCACCACCCGAACGGCCGAAAATTCAGTGGTGTAGCTAAGTCCCACGTTAATAATCTTGAAGCCGTCCACCGTAACATTGTCGTGGTTAATGGTTATGATTTCGCCTTTGGCCTCTCCATCAATGGTGGGCAGGTTTTCCCCAATAAGGACAATGCCTTTGTTTATTTTTATATCTGCTTCTTTGTAAATGCCCTTTTTCACGAAAACCGTGTCTCCCTCTGAAGCGACGGCTATAGCTTCTTTTATCGTTTTTATTGCACAATCGGAACAAACCGTAATTGTTTTGGACCATCCAGTTGCCATAAAAAACAGCGTGAAAAGAAGGATTACTATTTTAGGTAGCTTATTCAAGGCGATGCATCTATAATTTTAAATGGCCCTGAATTTCGTTCCAGGTAAATAAGGTTCCCGTAAATTTTTCTTGGGCCTTTCTTCCGGCTTCCTCATTTTTAAAAGCCGAAAGGTTAGCTCCCATTGGACTTTGCAGTTGTTTGCTCACCAGAAAGGAGGCATTGGTAGCGTCTATCAATTCTCCGGGTTGTTGAAAATCAGTCACTAAATAGTGCATTATTTCGGTTTCCTTAAATTCATCTTGGGTGGCGTGGACCATACATTCAATAGCGTCAAATTTGAACGCTTTTCCTTTGGCGGTAACCAATTGTGATGCGTGCTGCCTGTCCACTATGGTCATTTCACAATAATGGCAAGCGTCCGTTCCATAATTTATGGGTTGTGGCTTCGCGGAGCAGGCAATAAAAAGTGTGGAAACGAGTGCTAAAACTATTATTTTCATATTCAAAATATTTTAAGAAGAAAACTGTAAGAATGCTTTTAAATGTTCCATTTTCAAAGGGACGGGCTCAATTTAGGGTTAATTTTTTATTTTCACTTCGGCCCACGAAAAAGGCAACTACGGTAAGCATCATTCCGGCAAATATCATATAAGCTCCGGTTGCGGGCCATGAATCTACATCAAAATTCAGCATTTTTTGGTAGCCCAATAGCGGAGGTTTATAGGTCATTGGTGAGCCATCAGGATTTAGCAATTTCATAATTGCTTTTGGATCTAAATCAGTCCCGTACGCAATCAACCACTGGTTGAAGTCATACATTCCCAGTATCCCGAGTATTGACATTACAACAAACCACCCGAGGAACCATTTGTAGCTCACTTTTCCCAGGAAGCCAAGAATGCCTATTATCACGCCCAGTGCAACCATTATTCCTATCACCATTGGAAACACTTCAAACTCCCACATATCTTCCACTTTTGGGATGGTTTTCATACCGATGTAGTGGTTTAAACCATCAATATTTTGAATGTCAAATTCCTCTACGCCCTGTATTCCTTGAATGTAAATATCCATTCCCAGTGGATCGGGATATTGTGGCGCCCCTAACATAATGTTCCATAGAGGGAATTTAAAAAGACCCAGTAATAGCAAAGAGCCAATAATCATTAGTATTCCTGCTTTTTTCATTTTGTTTACATTTTATATCTTAAACTTAGGTGTGGCTGATTTGCTGTTTAAGACTAACTGCGGAATTTTTTTGCAGATAATTTCAATTTTATTTGGAATTCTGTGCTGTCGTTTTGCCTTAAAAAGACGGGGGAAATCAACAACCCCCGTCTTCAATGAAAATACTTTCAATCACCAATCCAGTATTTTCTCAACTAAAAACATTTTTGTTAATCTTCACCAAGCCCCCAAGACAACTCAATATTGGAGTCGGCCGGACTTACGCGCACGTATCCCTGCATTTCTTGGTGGAGCGCAGAGCAGAAGTCTGTACAATACATTGGCCAAACCCCTACTTGTTTTGGTTCCCAAACCAAGGTTTCGGTAGCTCCGGGCATCACTAATAATTCGGCGTTATTGGCTCCAATTATGGCAAAGCCGTGGGGTACGTCAAAATCCTGTTCGTGGTTTGTAATGTGGAAGAATACCTTGTCGCCCACTTTTATGCCTTCAATATTATCGGGATTAAAGTGGCTTCTAATCATATTCATATAAACGTGTACTTCCTTTCCATTGCGCTCTACCCGAACATCGGCATCTTGAAGGACCGCATATTTATGGGTGTTTTCGGCAAGCTTATAGATTTTTTTGGATTTAGGAGCAACAATTTCTGCGGGAATTCCGGCAGCATAGTGGGGCTCACCAATAGTGGTGAAGTCCAACAAAAGCTCCATTTTTTCACCAGTAATGTCAAAAAGCTGTGCAGATTGTGTCAATTCTGGCCCTGTTGGCAAATATCTATCTTTTGTAATCTTGTTCAAGGCTACAAAATATTTGCCGAATGGCTTCCGTGAATTTCCGCCCGGAATCATTCCGTGGCCCACTGAATAGAACACAGGTTGTCTGTCAATAACTTCCCATGTGCCCACTTTCCATTTAACGACCTCAGAAGATATAAAGAAGGTGGTGTATGCATTCCCTTTGTCGTCAAACTCAGTGTGAAGCGGCCCAAGACCGGGTTGTTTCACCACCCCGGCAAGGATATCTTCAAAATTCAGGATTGGAATTCCGTATGCTTCGCCGGCAAACTTTTTGCTTTCAATGGCGGCCAGCATTTTGGTGAAACTGTGCACTGTCAAATCTGCAGAAAGTTTTCCGTTTCCAACGATATATTCTCCCGTAGGGTCAACGTCACACCCGTGTGGGGATTTTGGAGTGGGCAGGAAATAAACCGCTCCGGGTACCTCTAACGGATCAACCGTTAGCACCTCTTTTATCATCGTTGACGTTGCGGTATGCGAATTTTCATCCATTACGTTATGTGCATAATTTGCGGGAACTTTTTTTCCACCGCCATTGTTCACATATTCCTCAATTTTTTTCCAGTTAACGGCGGCTATAAAGTCCTTATCGTTCTGTGAGGCGTTAACCTCCAGCAATGTATGGGCTTCTTCCGTGTTGTATGTGGTAAAGAAAAACCAACCGTGGCTTTTATCGCGCCCTGGATGTGAAAGGTCATAATTGAAGCCGGGCATCATAAGCTGAAATTTGATTCCCATTCTTCCAGTTTCCTGATCAACGCTAATGAATGTAAGCGCGCCTTTGAAATTTCCTTTGTAATCTTTGATGGACATATCGGTTTGTGGAACCGGCACAGAGAAACGTGTTCCCGCTACCACATATTCAGTGTTTTCAGTAATGAACGAGGAACTGTGGTTACCGGCGCTGTTGGGTATTTCAATAATTTCCTCGGTTCGGAAGCTTTCCAGGCCAATCCGGGCAATTCGCGGAGTATTGTTTCCATTAATAAACACCCATCGTCCGTCAAGTTCCCCATTTGTTTGTGAAATATCTGGGTGGTGGGAGTCGTCCCACGGCACAAAGCCATAGGATGTGTTCAACATAGGTTTTGTTTCTTCTGAATAGCCCCAACCATTTTCAGGGTTTTGGGAAAATACGGGAAGAACCTTGAGCAGGCGGCCCGAAGGCAACCCATAAACGCCAAGTTGACCGCTAAAACCGCCAGACATAAAGGCGTAGAACTCATCGTGCTCCCCGGGGGCAACGTACACTCTTTCGGCGGCATTGGTGGCCAAACCTCCCTGCCCTCCTTTTTTGCCTTTTTGGTTGGCGCCGTCATTACAACTTACCATTGCAGCAACCATCAACAGGCCGATTAAAATATTAATTGGTTTTCTCATTGTTTTGTTTTTTAGAGTTATTAGTTTCGAAAATTTTTAATTCTTTGGCAAAATAATTTTATCGACCACGTGAACAATTCCATTTCCCGCGGGAACGGAAGCTATGATCTTGGCCCCGCCCACTAAAACATCATCGCCCGCTATTTCAACCGAAACGTCTTCGCCGCTGGCTTGTCCCATTTTTTTAAATTTCTTCAAAAAATCTTTTGAATAGTTGCCGGGGGTTACGTGGTTTTTCAGAATATAGGCCAGTTTTTCTTTGTTCTCTGGCTTCAATAGATCTTCAACCGTCCCTGCTGGCAAGGCGTCAAAGGCGGCGTTTGTGGGCGCAAAAACCATTAATGGCCCTGCATTTACAAGCGCGTTTTCAAGTTGGGCCGCCTGAACTGCCGCCACTAAGGTGGAATGGTCTGGCGATGCAATGGCAATTTGGAGCAGATTTGGCGCAGCCTCATCATTCTTGATAAAGGCTTGGCCTTGGTTTTGAGTGGTCGCTTCGTCTTGGGCGGCACTGTCCTGAACTGAAGCAGGAGCGGAAGTTTCATTTTTACAGGCCGACAACATCAGCACCGCAAGTGACATTAAGCAAATTTGGATGGTTGTTTTCATAATTTCTCGTTGGTTAAAATCCTTACTGAAATGAATTCCAGCAAAGAAGGTTGGGTTGAGTATTTATTATAAGGTTCTAAAATATTCCAAAACTTGTCTGGCCTCTTCTTCCGTCAAATGCTGATTGGCCATTGGAGATCCATTGAATTCCATCAAAAGTGCTTTGGCCAATGGATCTTTCTGTGTCATTTCCTCGGGGTTGAGGATCATATTCATAATCCATTCTGGGGTGCGTCTTTCCATAATTCCCTTTGGGGCTGGGCCAATAAATTTTTTATCGGGTTTGTGGCAGGCCATACATTTGGACTTATAGATTTCATTGCCCTTGGCGGCCATTGCTTGGTCAATTTCCGCTGGGATTGTGATGCTTTTTATGGGCCCAATCCCTTTGGTAGAAAGATCAACAGATTCTGAGGGTTTAACATCCGATGCTACAGGCGTTGAAGTTGCGGAAGTAGCTTCCGTGGCAGCTGGTTTTTGACCAATCTGGATATCATCGTTTTTCTTTTCTTCTTTTCCGCCACAGCTCATCAAGGTGATGATTGCAAGCGCGGCCAGTGATTTCATTATAATTTTCATAGAGGTTTATTTTAGTTTATGGCTCAAAATTACGGCTCCGTTGGAAGATGGAATATGATTTTGGTCATATATAGGATAATAGAATCTTTTTTTGCGCCGTAATTTGCTTATTACAATCCATATCCACCGCAAAGGTCGATTGGTTGCGTGACTTAAAATATGAGGAAAATCATTCTTGAGATTTTTCGAGCATTACGGAAAGAAAATATCCCCGGAAACAAAGCCGACTGCAGACGTTACTTAAATTTTTGGATTTTTAAAAAACCGGAACATTCACTGAAAAGGCTATTTCCCCACCAAAAGATTATGGCTTTTTAGCGTTTTTACAATGAGTTTCACATAATCCCGAATGACGGAAGCAGATCCGGAGGGATTGACAATATTTATCTTTCCGCGCCAAATTAGATCGCGCTCCCTTTGGGGGCAGACACAATATAATGAGGTTTCAGTGAAATAAACCGGATATTCCTCCACCTCCTCAAGGCTGTACACAGAAGCGTTCGTGCCATAATGGTCACGGAATGATTCCCAGGATTTTGAAAGATTTCTATAAGACTGCCCGATGGACAGCTGGCTTGACTGCCCGGTTAATTTTGAGAAAATTACGGCGTCGAAATCAGTATTGAAAAGTTGGTTTTCAATGTGCTGTAAATCTTCCTCGGTTTGATTGCTCCCTGAAAATGAAGTTGGAAAAAAATCAACACTTTTAATGGCCACCACACCTTCAACTTCCAAGGCTTGCTGCAGGCTGTATTCAAATTGCCGCTGCATTACACTATCGAGCGTCACGCCCAGTATCAACACCTTTTTTGCCTGAAAATGCTGGCTGTTGCCGTCAAGATAATCATCAACGAGACGGCTGCTGGAACATCCGAAGATTAAAACCGTGAGGACCAACGCTGTAAGTTTCTTCATAGCAATTAAATTTATGGTTGAGTTTCCAGATTTGTTTCCCGGGTCAAAATTCTGATATTCTGGAAATTAAAGTAAATCTATGAAATTTCAACAGTTCAAATATGATAAATGTCAGACTCTTTCAAAAGTGTTCGCCAAACCCTTACAACGCCGCATGGAACAGATATAAAATAGTTAACTTTGTTCACCAAACGGTTCAGTAGCGGCCGCAAAACAGGATTCATAAATATGGAAAAAATTCAATTTATACTATATGTTTCGGATCAATTTAGAAGTACTGAATTTTATGAAAAACTACTGCAAATTTCCCCAAGCCTCAACGTGCCAGGAATGACGGAGTTCACGTTTTCCGAAACCGTTACACTTGGTTTGATGCCCGAAAGCGGCATTTCCAACATAATTTGCCCGGCGCTGCCACACCCCAAAATCGGCAGCGGCATTCCGCGCTGTGAGTTGTATTTAAAGGTGTCAAACCCCATTGAATATTTGGAGCGTGCCACCCAGTTGGGCGGAAAGGCCATCAGTGAACTGCAAGCCCGCGATTGGGGTGACGATGCAGGCTATATTGCTGATCCGGACGGGCACGTGATTGCCTTTGCCAACAAAAAAAATCTACATTTTTAACCCGAAACTATTTATAATTATGAAAAGAATAATCTTTACTACCGCAATCGCTTCAGCATTTTTGATTAGCTGCAACGAAACAAAACACAAGCACGAAACTACCGACTCCGTTGAAATTACGGATGGCCACCACGAACACGAAATGGAAGAAATAGCTTCGGGCTCACAGGCCATGGACAACGCTTGGGTGAACGAAATAAAACTGAACGCCGGCAACAAATGGGAAGCGAACATGGAAACAACCGAAGGGGTAAACAAAATGCTGGAAGCAGTAAAATCGAGCGACCCAAAAACCGTTTCAGAATACCACACTTTGGCTTCCACCTTAAATGAGGAAAAAAATACGGTTGTCAAAAAATGCACGATGACAGGCCCATCGCATGACAACCTTCACGTATTTCTTCACCCACTCATTGAAAAAATAGACGCTTTGGGAAAAGTTGCAACCGTGGAGGAAGGAGCTGAAATTTCGGCAAGCATCAAGGAAAACCTAAATGGTTATTACAATTATTTCCAATAATAAAAATTTCACCCAAGGTGAAAAAACCGATTATTGGTTTGAAGAAATGAACCTAAAAAAAATCATGCGCGGGAATATTTCCCGCGCGTTTTTATATAAGAATTTCCTTTATTTCATACAAATCTGGAATTGTCACCTTCCAGCCAAACCGCTCCCGAAGTTTTTCCCGCAACTTTTCCTGCGCCGGAGGTTCGCCGTGAATTAAGAAAGTTTCCTCGGGAATGTTCTTTATATTGCCGGCCCAGTCCAAAAGCCCCTGTTGATCCGCGTGTGCCGACAAACTTTCAATATGGTGTATTTCAGCTTTCACGGGATAGTGTTTTCCGAAGAACTTTAGCTCCTCCGCCCCTTCCAGTATTTTCCGTCCGCGGGTTCCTTCGGCTTGATAGCCCACCAATAAAACAATGGTGTTAGGTTTGTGGATCAGCTGTTGCAGATAGGTCAAAACCCTTCCGCCGGTTACCATTCCGCTTCCGGCAATCACCACTTTTGGCTGAGGATTGTCTATGGTTTCCCAAGTTTCTTTATAGGAAGTGATTATGTTCATCCTATTGTTCATCGCATAAAAATCCTTCATGGGGATTTTGTGCCAATCCGCAAAAGTCTGAAAAACCGAAAGCACATTGTTGCCCATGGGACTGTCAATATAAATAGGAATGTTCGGAATCCTGTTTTCGCTGTACAGTTTCCAAAGCAGAAACATCAAGGTTTGCAATCGCTCCACCGCGAAGGAAGGAATTATCAAATTGCCGCGCGTGTGAATGGTTTTCGTAATTAGTTCCACCAGTTTTTCTGAAACGCTTTCCTGGGGGTGGAGTTTGTCACCATACGTACTTTCCAAAAAGAGATAATCTGCCCACTGCGGTTTCTCGGGCGGGGAAAGCAGCAGATCGTGCTCCCGGCCAATATCACCGGAAAACACGAACGTTTTTCCGAAGATTTCCAGTTCTATAAAAGTGGCGCCAATAATATGTCCGTTATACTTAAACCGATATTTTATGTTTTCCGAAAGTTGATGCCATTCATCTTTTTCCTTCGCTTGAAAAAAACCCAAGGTAACCTCAGCTTCCTCAACGCTATAAAAGGGTTCGGCGGGTTTGTGTTTGGAATAGCCTTCCGCATTTGCCTTTTCAGCTTCTTCTTCATGGATTTTTGCACTGTCCAGCAAAATTATTTCGGTAATTGCAAGCGTTGGCGCCGTGCCAATTATCTTTCCGCGGAACCCGTCTTTTACCAATCGGGGCAAATAGCCGGTGTGGTCCAAATGGCCGTGGGTGAGCAGTACCGCGTCTATTTCGGAAACGGTTATGGGCAAATGTTCCCAGTTTTTTTCGCGCAGCTCTTTCAAACCTTGAAACATGCCGCAATCAATCAACAGGGTCATTTCCGACGTTTCAATCAAAAATTTGGAACCCGTTACGGTTCCTGCCGCGCCAAGGAAATGGATCTTTAGTTTTTGCATTATCAACTGCTTTTACATAAATGATTAATTTCCTCCAAAATGCGCTCCTTCCGTCTTTCGGAAATGCCCAGGTGGTCCAAATAGAAATGGTCATCAATTAGTTGTGTGCAAAGTACCACGTCGCGGCTCAATAAAAATTGTTTTTCGCGCTGGCTTAAAAGTGTGGAAACAGTGACGGGATAGAGCCCCAGACGGTCTATCCTGTCTTTTATGCCGTTATCACTGGGAAAATCCCAGCTCAACAAATATAGTCCTGCGCATTGTCCGTACCTAATGGCGTCCTCGGTAAAACGCGTGTTGGTGACCACCCAGCCCTCATTCGGGGTTTCGGGATGATTTTTTTCAGGGTGAAAATTAAGGATATCGCGATATCGGGAATGGATGTAGAGTGGCACTTTCACGTTACAATTGCGGCCTTCCTCGCTGTGAAATTTACATTCCGCCACAATGTGCTGTCCGTTCTTTTTTGCCACTACATCTATTTCATGGGTTACGCACTTTCCTTGTAAAAACAGGCCGGTGCTTACTTCATAACCTGAAAAAGAAAGAATCGCCCCAATAAACTTTTCAAAAGGGAAACCCGTTGGGCCCAACTCATAGATTGCCTTCTTCAATTTATATTTTGAAGCGTAGCCTTTTCTTTTCTTTTTCAAAAGCGAAAATGCCCTGTTGTATATTTCCTTTGTTGAAATACCTTGATAGAGTTCATCACGGACGTTATTGGCTATTTCTTTGACCAATGTTTCGGCCGCACCGCTTTTCCGAAGGGAATTTTTAAGTTTTTCAATAGAAAATATGGTACGTTCCCCAGAGTGTTTCAGTACTTGAATGTCATTTTTGTACATAACATGAATTGGTTACTTGTAATGCTTGTGTTTTCAGCTATTAATGGGTATCACCAGTGTAGGCGTATGCGTGTGCTTCCCTACTCTATTGACCACGGGCTCGCGGAATAGCTGCTTTAAAAAGGCGTGCTTGTGATAAACCAGGCCCAATAAATCCATTTTATTGGTGTCAATGAAGTTGTGCAGGGTTTTTGAGATGTTTTCTTTTTTCGGTATAAAATGAAATTCAGTATCATATTCGGTGAGGTCATTTTTAAAATGTTCCAAATTTTGCTGCTGAATTATGTCCAGTTCTCTTTCCGCACCCACATGCAGCAGGTGCAACACAGAGTTGTACTGTCTGACCAGTCGAACGATAGGTCTTAATTTTGAGATTCGGCAGAAATCATTATAGTCTGTGGCAAAGGCAATCGCCGTGGGCACCACGAAATCCACCTCTTGGGGCACGATGAGCAACGGGCAGCCTTCAAGGGTCTTCGTTATTTTAACCGTTGTACTGCCCATCAACACGTCTTCGGCTCCCGTTCGGCCCTTGCTTCCCATTACCACGAGGTCTATTGCTTCGGTAGCGACCAGTTTATTGATGGTGTCAGAAAGAGTTGCGGGCGTAGCAATAACATCAAAATGGTGCGCAACCTTATTGGAATCAAGTTCAATCTGCCGCACCAATTGTTTTCCATCTTCCTCCGCTTGGCGGTAAAGTTTTCCAATGATGTTTTCGGATCGGCCAATATCTACCCGGCTTGTGAGCCTCCCCACAGCATCGCCGAATGAATGGAGAATGGTTATTTGAAGCGCTTCATCACTAAAAAGTCTGGTTGCATAAAACAAGGCGGAATATGCATTTTTTGAGAAATCTGTGGGAACGAGAATTTTTTTCATTTTAACTATTTCTAAAGGTTTATCTCGGTAAGTTTTGGAGTACCAAAAAGGGTATGTCTATTTTGAGGCCAATCTTTTCAATGGTAGATTGATACAGAATATTTTCAAGATATGAATGGCGCGTGTTCACCATCACCAGCATATCAATGGGGTTTTCAATGACGAAGGTGTTGATGGCCTTGGTAATATCGGTCTGCGCTTCTTGATGGAAGTTGGTTTTGTTTTCGCTGAAAGCGGTTTCCAGAAAATTCTTGTTGTCTTGCTGCCTCAAGGAAAGAGTTGGAAATTTTGAAACATAAAGAAAATCCACTTTTGAAACAAAGCATTTTGCAATGCGGCTCACCAATTTCAGTTCACGCCGTTTGTAGGGCAATAAATAATCGGTGGGGAACAGCAGGTTTTTTGGGTGAACATCGGCATAAACTGCAGGAATAGCGAGCACGGGACATTTCACATATTTAATTATTTGAAGCGTATTTGTGCCGAAGGTTATTTTTTTATCGGCCGTTTCGCCCTTGGTCCCCATCACTACCACGTCTATGTTTTCCCGTTCCACCCAGTCGTTTACCGAATCTACCAAAAGACCGAATTCTGCAACAGTATGGATAGTGTGTTTTGGATTTGGGGAAAAACTGAATGATTCCTTTCGGATTTGCTCTAATCTTTCTTTGGCTTTTTCATACGCCTGCTGCTTCAACTCCTCGAATGGGGCATCGGCCAGACGGACTTTATCTTCATAGACGGAATCGGAAAAAGCGTGAAGCAAGTAGATTTCAGAACGTTCATATTTAAAAAGTTCGGTGGCATACTTTATGGCGTTCATTGCATTTTCAGAGAAATCGGTAGGGATCAGGATTTTTCGCATCACATTCGGTTTTAAAAATATTTACGTAAAGATAACCATTAAAGCCCTGTTAATATATGATAATTATCAGCCAATATGCTGATTTTTAAGGAATCCTTAGTGTAAAAAAAGAGAATGGTTGTGTACTTTGAAAATAAAAACGAAGATGAAGTTTTCGGCCATAACCTATGTTGTATTAACCACCGTGATGCTTATTACGGTTGCCATTTTTGCTGCGATGGATTTTCCGTTTGGCTGGGTTTTCCTTTTAACGATAATTGGCGAAATGCTTTTTATATTTACGGTCTTCAAGGTTTTAAAAGATAACTACACCACCACAAAAACGTTCAAGCATTTTTATGAAGACCACCCTATGGACCCCGATGAATGAATCATCCGCGCCGGAATTTTTTCCCCCTAATTTTAAGGAAAAAACGCTGTACGCTATTCATGAATCACCAAAAAAGGAATGTTGGCTGCGTGAATCCCAGAAGTTAAAAACGGGCGAAACAACAATCGCTGAATGAGGTTTAAATTTTTTGCGCCAATGGAAACCAAACCAATGTCCCAGGTTTCCACAAAATGCTGTATTCCAATCTCCAAATCTTTGTTTTCCACAACGTGAAAACTGTGCTTTTTATCTTTGAAAAAATAATGCAAAAAGCCTTTGTTGTCAGTCTGTGCAGCATTGAGCCCCGTGTGCTGCGCCTTTATGTGCAGAACCCTTAGCGGTGACAAATGCAGGTCCAAGGTTTGGGACAATCTGCTGATTATTTTGTTGCGATAGATACCGTTGTAATCAGTTAAAAAGGCAATGTTCTTTATACCGTTAAAGCTTCCGTTTTCGGGAATTACGAGAATGGGACATTTCACTTTGGTGATCACGTCACAGGTGTTGCTTCCCATATCGCCCCCGTTCATGCTTGTTGTTCCCTTGGTGCCCATCAAAATATAATCAATTTCCTTGGCGAAGACATGTTTCCGTACGGCCTCCACAAGATTAAGTTTTTCTAACAGCGGAAAGAATTTATGCAACGGGTTTTTGCTTAGCGCCCTGCACTGCGCTGTCTCTTCTTTGAGGAGGTCTGAAAGAGTTTGTTCGGCATTCAAAGCGACAGGACCAGTTGAAGGGAAAACATGAAGAATATAAAAATTCACTTCCACATCATTGAAATAGGCCAGCGCATATTTCATGGCGTTGCGTGAATTTTCAGAAAAATCCGTGGGGATCAATACGTTCATCATTTTGATCAAAATCTTCCCGGCAAAATTATGGGTATGGTTCGGGAAGGGAAATGATAAAAATCAGCTTTGGGGAAAATGGCCCGGACTATCAGTCAATATCGCGAAGTCCCTCCAAATCAAGTATGCGAATGTCCCGCCCCACAATTTCAATGAGGCCATCTTTCTTGAAATCTGAAAGGGTCCTGATCAAACTTTCGGTGGCAATCCCTGCGGTGGTGGCAAGATCATTCCTTGAAATACGCAGTGATGCCTCGGGCTTTTTGTTCATGAGCTCTGCAAATTGTAGAATGGTGCTTGCCGTTTTTTTCCGAACGGAACTGTACGCCATTTTAACCAATTGCCGCTTAATCTCTGAGAGATTGTCTGTTAAAAGGTTCATCAATTCCAGCGAAACATCCTGACTTTTTTTCAAAATATCCTTCACATACATTTTTGAAACACCCACGATTTCGGTTTCTTCTACGGCGGTGGCTGTTTCGTTGTAGGGAATGTTGTCTTCAAACGTGGTGAACCCCAAAAAATCATCGGCTTTGTAGAGCCCTGTAATAAGTTCCTTGGCATTGGCCTCCATTGTATGTGTTTTTACTACGCCTTTCAAAATGAGAAAAAGACTGTTGGAGTGGTCGCCGTTTCGGTAAATGGTTTCGCCTTTTTTATAGTTTGAGGTTTCGCCCTCGTCACAAAAAAAGTTTTTCAATTGGTTTAGGTTCTGCGGGTTTTCCTCGTCTTGAACGGTGTGATCTTCATTGTTGCGCATGGCCAAAATGCCGGCCTTTGCCAAACGGCTTTCCACGGCGCTCAACAGTTCCTCCTCGTCAAAGGGTTTTGTTAGATAGTCATCTGCGCCCAAATCCATCCCTTTTCGAATTTCTTTGTGTTCCGTTTTTGCTGAAAGAAAAATGAAGGGAATATGTTTGGTTTTTTCATTGGAAGAGACGTTTTGAAGAACTCCGTAGCCATCAATTTCCGGCATCATAATGTCACAAATAATCAAATTCGGGGTTTGGCTCACTGCCATTTCTATCCCTACTTTTCCGTTTGGCGCCGTGGTAACACTGTATCCTGAAAGTTCCAAGAGTTCAGCGGTGTTTTCCCTTAATGCGGAATCGTCTTCAATTAGAAGTATTTTCTTCATATTAATTTGTGTTGTTAGTTGTGGGAAAAGTGATGGTAAAGGTGCTTCCCTTGCCTTCCGAACTTTCAAATTCAATGGTGCCTCCCAGGCTTTCCAAATGGCTTTTCACAATATTTAGGCCTATGCCGGTGCCTTGGTCCAAGAGTGCATTTTCCGCCCGGAAGTATCTGTTGAATATGTATTTCTGTTCTTTTTCGGGAATCCCCATTCCTTCATCAATAATCTTTATTTGCAGTGCATCTTTTTTGGGAATAACCACCACATCAATCACGGTGTGGGCAGGAGAATATTTTATGGCGTTGTTGATAAGGTTTGTGAGTGACAATTCAAGAATCTTTTCGTCAAAATTCACGGTTATATCATCAATGTTCTGTGGATAATTTATGCGCTGTCCGTCCTTCAAAAGCATGTTTGCGCTATAAATTACTTCGTTCACCACTTTGCTCAGCGGAAAGGTGTCAAATTTATAGGTTGCCTTGCCCGATTCCAACCGTTCAATGGAGAGGAAATCGTTCAGGATATTATTTAGGTATTTTACTTTGTTCTGAATTGTTTTCAGGTGCTTTTCGCGTTTGTCCTGCTGGTCCGTTTCGGTATATTTGCCCGCAAGGGTGGCCGAAGTGAGAATGCCGCTCAAAGGGGTCTTGAACTCGTGGGACACCAAGGAAAGAAACTTCGTCTTTAGCTCGTTCAGTTCCCGCTCTATGCGAAGCGATTCCATCATTTTGTGCTCTGCTTCCTTGCGTTTGGACACTTCTTCTTTCAGATCTATGATGGTTTGCTGGAGCTCCGTGGTTCGCGCCTCCACTTTTTGCTCCAAGCGCTGGTTGAGGTCTATAATTTCATTTTCCTGCGCTTTGCGAATGGAAATATCCGTCACAAGGGCCATTACATACATGCTCCCGGAAATTTCGAAAGGATTCAGTCCCGCCTCCACCGGAAACACACTGCCGTCCTTTCGGCGCCCGTACAGGTCACGGCCGTGGCCCATTTTCCGCGGGTCGCTCTTTTTTAAATATTCCTTAACCTGCCCGGTATGGCTCTGCGCATATTCCCTGGGGATCAAAAGGTTTATGTTTTTGCCGTTCAGCTCTTGGGGGCCAAACCCGAACATGCGGTCCGCGGCCTCATTTGAAGTCACAATTTCCTGGTTTTCATTGACGATCACGATACCTTCCGAAATGGCTTCGGAAAGAATCCTAAAAATATTTCCCTTTTTTTCCTCGAAAACCTTCATGCCCCAAAAGTAAGGATTTTAAACAGTTTTTGGGAACTGATTTATATCATATAATTAGCAGTGGAAACAACTTAGTTTTACAGCTTTAAAAAACTTTAAATTATAAATTTATGGGACCGGTGGATAAACCTCAACTCTTGTTTTACCAAAAAATGGGGGAACTTTTTTATGCCATTGCCGCGATAGACAAGGTGGTGCGCAAGGAAGAATATGACGCTTTAAAAAATATAATCCAAAAGGAATGGAAAAATCTTGATGATTATGAAGACCCGTTCCGCACGGACGCAGCCTACCAAATTGAAGTGGTGTTTGACTGGTTTGATTATGAACAGCTGGACGCGAACGATTGTTTTGAAAGCTTTGCCGATTTTAAAAAGGAAAACCAAAAACTTTTCACCAAGGACCGAAAAGAACTTATTTGGAAAACCGCCAACACAATAGCCGCGGCCTTTGCCGGAAAAAACAAAAACGAACTTGTCCTTCTCGCCAAGCTGAAAATGCTTTTGGAAGATTAACGGGGCTGCACTCTATTTTCATTTTTTTTGCCGGGCGGACGCCCTGCGCTAAATGGATTATGGAAACGTTTCTCGACAACGCAACATGTTACAATGAAGTTCGCGGCAATCCCGAAAAAAAAGCGGAAACCGATATTCTGGCCTCCGCTTTTCTGTGTTAATTGGTGTCGATAGCAATTAACTAAACCCTAAAAGTCATTACCGGCAGGTCGGAATGGTTTACCACGTCTTCCCCAATACTTCCGGAAAAGAAATGTGCCAACCCTTGACGCCCCTGCGTGGGCAGGGCAATAATGTCTGCACTGCTCACTTGGCTGAAGCCGAAAATACCTGCTTCCACCGTATATTCGCTGTATTGCACAACCTTGTTCAAGGTTTCCAGCGGGTTGTCTTCCCTCGCATTTTTTAAAAAGGAGAGTATCCGTTTTTCTATTTCGCGGGTACTTCGGAAATCGCCTGCAAGATTCACATACAGCATTTGCATCTCAACTCCGAAAACTTCAAACATCTTTTTTGCGCGCTTGTATGGGCCGATGGAATTTTCTAAAAAGTCGCAGGCAAAAACCCCGACTTCCGGATTAAAGTTTTCGTGGCGATGTTTTATGACCAAGACCGGGATTTCTGATGTGCGCACTACCTTTTCCGTATTGCTGCCCACAAAAAATCCCTTTAGGCCTGAACTTCCGTGGGAGCCCATAACAATCAGGTCTATGTCCATTTGTGTTGCCACATCATTTATTTCGCTAAAAATGGTGTAGTTGTGAACGGCGTCCGTAACGGGTATTCCCTTTAAATAGTCTTTGTCCAAGAATTCGGCGAAGCGGGTTTCGGCCAGTTTCATATAATACATGGCTTCAAAAACCTCTCTCGACTGATTTTTTGTTACCACCGCATCGGAAAGTCCCATCATATGCAGCGCAACAATTTCGGCATTTTGTTTTTTGGCAATTGTGGCGGCCACTTCCATGGCATATTCGGAATGTTGGGAAAAATCTACGGGAACTAATATTTTTTTCATGTTTTTAAAATTTTTAATGGGTTATAAATTTTGCCTTCCGTTTTTTGAGTTGTTTTTCCAGGTCTGAAATGGTTGCCTTGGCGGCCGCCTCAAAAGTTTCTTCCTTTGAAGTGGCGAAAATCTTTGGCCCCGGAAGACTCAGCTCCATATCACAGATGTTGCCTTTCCCGTAAACGTTGTTTTCCATTTTAAAGATTACTTCAGCTCTTATTAGCCATTCATATTTGAGGGCAAGTTTTTGAAGTTTCTTTTCAACATACTCGTTCATCGCCTCGCTGGTGGGCATTTTCACATATTGAATATTTATTGTCATAATACATTATATTGGTTATACTCTTCAAATATACCCATAATACCCCATTTTTGAAATGACCGATGTCATAAATAGAATTTGTTTTTTCGAAAAGATATTGAAAAGAAACACTTAGGCGCAACAACTCCCGTCTTCGTCTTTCATGCCCAGTTTTTTGAGAATTTTCTCCATCAAACACCATTTTGTAAAGGACGATTGTAGTAAGTTGGCACCTACAAATGCGGTAAACCACAACCAATTAATGTTTACATAAACCGCCAAAATAAGGCTGATTAAAATAAAAGTTCCGGCAATTGCCCTGATATATCTGTTTATCATGTTATTGAAATTTAAAAATTAAATACTCCGTTCTATCGGAACTACAACCGCGTGAATGGGATTGTTCGTTTCCAGTGTTTTATTGAATTGTTCAACTAAAGTGAAAAATGCATCAATCTTTTCATCGTGTGTAAAAGAGAAAAACATGCTGCTATCCGTTCCACTTTTTTGCAACGGAAACCAGCTTGTATTTGTCATAAACGATGCTGCATTTTTATAGCCTTCGATATCTGAACCGCTATAACTTTCAATATTCGACTCTTTGAAAAGTTGCAGCACGTCTTTCTGAAATTCGTCCACAACGGTTACTATTAATAGTTTCATCGGGTTTATTATTTATTATTTATTGTTATTACTTATTATTTATTGTTATTTTTTATTTAATCAAATCCATATTTTATATTTCATCCAAACTTCTGCTGTGATACCCTAATTATCTTTACGTTATACATATTTTTTAAGCGAGGCTCCGAAGAAATTCGGCTAAAGCCAACAACTATTTTGTCTCTTTCCCCGAGCTAAACACGGGGTTATGTTAGAAGAACATAGCACTAATAACCACAGGGCTTTAGCCCGTGGTCAAAGAAGGCGCGCGCGAATCTGGCTTTAGCCGAATATTTGCGTGAGATCTTTATAATCCTTTAGAGCGAGGACTTGCATCCTATAGCGCAGCGGTCCTAACTCCCTTCCTTAAAATTCTTCCGTTCAATTAAATAATAAACCAACGGCACCACAAGCAACGTTAGTATTGTGGAAACAATGGTCCCGCCCATCAATGAAATGGCGAGCCCTTGAAATATTGGATCAAAAAGTATTACAAAAGCTCCAATTACAACCGTTCCCGCTGTTAAAAGAATTGGCGTTGTGCGCACTGCTCCGGCTTCAATTACGGCTTGTTTTAGCGGAATTCCTTCCGCGGTTCTAAGATTTACGAAATCTATCAAAAGCACCGAATTCCGCACCATAATTCCCGCCAAGGCAATCATCCCGATAAACGACGTAGCCGTGAAAAACGCGCCCATAATCCAATGGCCGAATACAATTCCTATTAATGACAATGGGATGGCAACCATCATAACAATGGGCGCTTTGAAATTTTGGAACCATCCTACAATCAAAATATAAATAATGATAATTACGCCCAAAAAGGCAATCCCCAAATCGCGGAATACTTCTAAGGTAATTTGCCATTCCCCATCCCATTTTACGGTGAAATCGTCTTCCAATTCAGGTTGTTGCAAATACAGTTCGTTTATTTTATAACCTGCGGGCAATTTTATTTCATTGAGCTTCTCCGTCATTCCCAAAATAGCATATACGGGGCTTTCGAGTTCTCCCGCCATATCGGCCAACACATACACCACTCGTTTTTGGTTTTTTCTGAAAATGCTGTTTGCACGGGTCCTTTCTTGAACGGTCACCAAATCGCCCACTGAAACCAAATTGCCTTGTTTTGAAACAATCTGCAACTGCGAAATATCTTGGATCGTCGCCTTTTCCTTTTCATCTAAAGTGAGTAAAATTCCCACTTGATCGGCTACGTTTTCATCGTAAAGAT
>JBEBRF010000028.1:0-23778 GCA_040394975.1 Aequorivita soesokkakensis | reverse complement strand
ACCTATTTTTTTGGAGTGTACATAAACAACTTTTCAAATTATAATGAGTTATATGGTTCCATAGGCGCGCTATTGATTTTGATGTTATATATTTGGATAAACGCAAACCTCCTGCTTTTGGGCTTCGAGTTGAACATCTCAATTCGGCGCTTAAAAGACAAATTGTAAAACCTAAATTTTGAATTATGAAGAAACTATTTTTAACTACCTCCCTACTAATATTCACGGTAATTGCTGCCGTAGCGCAAGACGTTACGGGCAAATGGAAAACCATTGACGACGAAACGGGCGAGGCAAAATCCGTTGTAGAAATCTACAAACAGAACGGCAAGGTATATGGCAAGGTTGTAGAAATACTTGACCCCAAAAAGCGCGGACTGCCCTGTGATAAATGTACCGGAACTGACAAGGACAAACCCATATTGGGCCTGGTAATCATCAAAGGCCTAAAGAAGGACGGCAATGAATATAATGACGGAACCATCACCGACCCAAATAATGGGAAAGTGTACAAATGTTATATAGAACTGGATGGTCCCAACAAGCTGGACGTTCGCGGGTACATAGGTTTTTCACTTTTGGGAAGAACACAAACCTGGACGCGCGTCAACTAAAAAAACTTTTAAAATACTATCTTTAGGCCACCAATTAGGTGGCCTTTTTTATTGCGAACGCACTGAAACCAGCTACCAAAATTCAACATTCAACAATCAAAATTCATAACTCAAAATTCATAACTCAAAATTCATAACTCATAACTTGTATTTCATAGACGTAATTCTCCCAATTCCACTAAAGCAAACCTTCACCTATAGCGTGAACAGGGATGAAGCGGCATTTTTGAAACCCGGGATGCGCGTCGCCATTCCCTTTGGAAAATCGAAGGTTTATACCGGTATTGTCCATCACGTCCACGACCAGCCTC
Source organism: Aequorivita soesokkakensis (assembly GCA_040394975.1). Taxonomy (GTDB): domain Bacteria; phylum Bacteroidota; class Bacteroidia; order Flavobacteriales; family Flavobacteriaceae; genus Aequorivita; species Aequorivita soesokkakensis_A. Next base: position 22,853 of record JBEBRF010000028.1, on the reverse strand, counting down.
CAGTGGGTTACGAAACAAAATCCATTGACCATATTTTGGATGAAGAGCCAATAATCACAACCTTTCAATTAAAGCATTGGGAGTGGTTGGCGGAATATTATATGTGCTCTTTGGGTGAAGTGATAAAGGCTGCCCTTCCGAGTGCGTTTTTATTGGAAAGTGAAACCATCATCAAGCTTTCAGCCAGAAATTTTCAGGACGAAGAATCCTTAAGTGATGACGAATTTATTTTATACGAAGCGTTGCAGCATCAGTCTTCGCTGCATATTAATGATGCCCGTTCCATTTTGGACCGAAAGAATATTGTTTCGGTAATCCAAAAATTGTTGGACAAAAACATCATCGAAATCGAGGAAACGGTTTACGAGCAATACACCCCAAAACTGAAACGCTACATAAAATTGGCTGCGGAATTCACTTCCGAAGAAAACCTAAAATCACTTTTAGATTCATTGAGCCGGGCTCACAAACAGCGCGATGTGCTGATGCATCTTTTTGTGCTGAATTCGCAGACTAAAAAATCAATTAGTTCCACAATGCTCCAAAAGAAAAGTGAAGCTTCGGCGGCAACGCTGAAAGCGCTGATCGATAAAGGTATTTTGGAGGAATATTTTATTCAGCACGACCGTATTGAATTTTCGGGAGAAATGGGTTCGGATATTAAAACGTTGAACGAAGCCCAAATAAAAGCGTTGGAAGAAATAAAAACTTCATTCAAAACCAATGAAGTTGTTTTATTGCACGGCGTCACTTCCAGCGGAAAAACGGAAATTTATGTGAGTTTGATTGAGGAAATAATCAAGTCCGGAAAGCAGGTTTTGTACATGCTGCCCGAAATTGCGTTGACAACCCAATTGATCAGCCGGCTGCAAAAGTATTTCGGGGAACGGATTTCAGTCTATCATTCAAGGTTTTCCGTAAATGAACGGGTTGAGGTTTGGAAAAACGTGCTTGCCGAAAAGCCAAAAGCACAGGTAGTTATTGGCGCGCGCTCTTCAATGTTTCTTCCGTTCAAAAATTTAGGGCTGTTAATTGTTGACGAAGAACACGAACCTTCCTTCAAACAATACAGTCCCGCGCCGCGCTACAACGCCCGCGATGGCGCCATTGTTTTGGCAAATTTCCACAAAGCGAAATTGTTGATGGGCTCCGCAACGCCTTCTTTGGAAAGTTATCACAACGCAAAAACTGGAAAATTCGGGTTGGTTGTTTTGAAAAAACGCTTCGGAAACGTGTTGATGCCTGAAATTGAATTAATTGATGTAAAGGAAAAAAACCGAAAAAAACAAATGACCGGCCATTTCAGTGACAGGCTTTTGGAAGAAATGCGCGAGGTATTGAAAAATGGAGAACAAATTATTCTTTTCCAAAATAGAAGAGGTTTTTCGCCCGTTGTGGAATGCACAACCTGCGGGGTTTCGCCCCAATGCCCAAATTGTGATGTTAGCCTGACTTTCCATCAGCACAAAAATCAGCTGCGTTGCCACTACTGCGGTTACAATATGTCAATGATGCAAAGTTGCATTGCCTGCGGAAGTGAGACTTTGGACACCAAAGGTTTCGGCACAGAACAGATTGAAACGGAATTGAAAACCTTGTTCCCGAATTATAAAATTGCCCGGATGGACCAAGACACAACAAAGGGAAAAAATTCGTATTCAAAACTCATCGAGGCTTTGGAAAACGAAGAGATCGATATTTTGGTGGGCACCCAAATGCTTGCCAAAGGTTTGGATTTTAGAAACATTAGTTTGGTGGGCGTGATGAATGCAGATAATCTTTTGAACTTTCCCGATTTCCGGGCACACGAGCGCAGTTTTCAGTTGCTGCAACAGGTTTCGGGTAGGGCGGGGCGCACCCAAAAGCGCGGAAAGGTTTTGATACAAACCTATAATCCGTACCATCAAATTTTGAAACAGGTAAGCGTGAATGATTATGAAGCGATGTATAAAGAACAGGTGGAAGAGCGGTACAATTTTAAATATCCGCCCTTTTTCCGAACAATAAAAATAGTTTTTAAGGATAAAAACCTGGAAGTGGTACAGCGGGCTTCAGCTTGGTTCGCACAGGCGCTCCAAATTCAGTTCAAGGAAAATATTCTGGGCCCGGAGCCCCCTCCAATAGGGCGAATTAAGTCAAAATTCATAATGAACGTGCTGGTGAAAATTCCAAAGAATCAATCCTTGGAAAAAACCAAGAAATATATCTGGAACGTCCACCGAAGTTTTAATTCCATAAAGGAATTTTCACGTGTTGGGGTGAGTATAGATGTTGATAACTATTAAGCATTCTGGGTGGCCGAAAGGGCCTCCACCAAGTCGGCTTTTCTGTTTCGGCTTAAAGGAAGCTTGTCCTTGTCCAATTCAATCGTCTTGCTGTTGTATCGCTGCACCTTGTCCAGGTTCACGATATATGATTTATGGATTCGCAGAAACCGATCGCTGGGCAATAGGGCCTGAAATGCTTTCATGGTGGAAAGCACGACCAGGGAGTCAAAATCGGTCACTAATTTAACATAGTCTCCCAAAGCTTCAATATACCGAAGCTCATTGAGAAATACTTTTCGTTTTTTCAGGTTGCTTTTCACGAAGATGAAATCTTCGTCATCAAAACCTTCTTCATTCTTGAGTTTGTAATTATTGATTGCCTTATGGACTGCATTCAGAAAACGATCTTTGGCAATGGGCTTGCGAAGATAATCCACGGCATCATAATCAAAAGCCTTAAAGGCGTATTTGGTTTTTCCGGTAACAAAAATCACTTGGGGCTTTTTTTGAATATCGTCCAAAAGGTCAAAACCAGAAAGAATTGGCATTTCAATATCCAAGAAAATAAGGTCGATCTCGGTGGACATAAGTCCCATTTTTGCCTCTACGGCATTTTTGTATTCGCCAACCAGTTTTAGGGCGGGGTGCATTTGGATTAGCTTTACTATTGAAAGCCGCTGCAGCGTGGAATCATCCACGATTGCACATTTAAGAATAGTTTTTTCCACAATAGTAGGATTTTGCGTAGAGCAATAGTAGGCAAATAATCGATGAAATGCAACTTTTTTTGATTTTAGTCGAAAAAATATTACACTTGGTCTTGAATCCATATATTTTTACACTATTTCATATTTGGTTTGAAAATAATAAATAAAGTAGTATTTTTGCCCCCTTCTTTGGCAGAGGGCCAAGGAATCAATATTAATTTTAATAGATTTTTTATGAATCATTACGAAACTGTTTTCATCTTAAATCCCGTTTTATCTGAAGACCAGATAAAGGAAACAGTAAAGAAATATGAAGATCTTCTTGTTTCTAAAGGTGCTAAGATGATATCCAAAGAAAATTGGGGCTTGAAAAAACTTGCATACCCAATCCAGAACAAAAAAAGTGGATTCTACCACCTTTTTGAGTACACCGTAGAGGGTGAAGTAGTACACGAATTAGAAACTGAATTTAAAAGGGACGAACGTTTTATGCGCTACCTTTCAGTGAGCCTTGACAAGCATGCTATTGCTTGGGCAGAAAAAAGAAGAAACCGCGATAAAAAATCAGCATAAATTATGGCAACGTTACAACAACAAGCAAAAGGAAAAAAGGACGGCGAGATAAGATATCTTACCCCGCTTAACATTGATACCAATAAGACCAAGAAATATTGTATGTTCAAAAGGTCTGGTATTAAATATGTTGATTACAAGGATGCAGATTTCTTATTGAAATTTGTGAACGAACAAGGAAAAATACTTCCACGAAGACTTACCGGAACTTCCCTGAAGTACCAGCGAAAAGTGGCCGTTGCCGTAAAAAGGGCGCGCCATCTGGCTCTTATGCCTTACGTAGCCGATTTATTAAAATAAAAACCAGAAACCATTATGGAACTTATATTAAAGAAAGACGTAGAAAATCTGGGTTTTGCAGATGATCTTGTAAACGTAAAAAACGGTTACGGAAGAAACTTTTTGATTCCCCATGGACACGCGGTTCTTGCAACACCATCGGCAAAAAAGGTTTTGGCAGAAACACTAAAGCAACGAGCTTTTAAAGAGAAAAAGGTTGTTGACGAAGCTAAAAAACAAGCCGAGAGTCTAAATGGACTTGAAATAAAAATCACTGCCAAGACCGGCGAAGGTGATAAATTGTTCGGCTCCGTTACCAGTGCAGACCTTGTTGATGCACTTGAAAACCAAGGTATATCCATTGATAAAAAATACATCGCCATTGCCGGAGGCGCGGTTAAACGTACCGGTCAATATGATGCTACCGTCCGTTTCCACAGAGAAGTGGTAAGCACCTTGACTTTTGATGTGGTAGCTGAACCCAAACCAGAGGTTAAAAAACCAAAGGCAGAAGTAAAACCAGAGCCACAGCCTGAAGTTAAAACGGAAGAAAATTCTGAAGAAAACTAATCAGAGGCTTGAAATTTTTTAAAACCTTTCCCGTTTTCGGGAAAGGTTTTTTGTATAAGAAATTTTTTGTTCAACGTCAAACAAACACTAATTATGAAATACGAGAGGCTGACCAAGGAACAATTCGAAGAAATGAGCCAGGAATTTATAAATTTTCTTGCCGCACAATCCATCACGGCCGAGGAATGGAAAGCTTTGAAAACTGAAAAACCAGAAATAGCCGAACAGGAATTAGACGTTTTCAGCGATTTGATTTGGGAAGGGGTGCTGGGCAAAGTGAACTATTTGGAACACATTTCTGCCAGACAATTAATGCTTTTTCACATCACGAATACCTTTATGGAACTCATAGCCATAAAAATTGAAGACAAAAACATAGACATTACTTCTGATTATGGCTATAAATGGCTGCAGCAAAACCTCTACCACGATGCGGTTTCTATTTACACCTCAACCAAAGCAATCAAGGCCGACCGAAATAAGGATATTTTTATATTGATCCGGCAAGGCGCGGTTATTACAAAAGGCGAGCTTTATACTTACTTTGCCGATTTGCTGGGAGAATAAACAGCAGCGAGGCATTCTATTCGTACCTCAAACTTTCAATGGGATCCAATCCCGCCGCTTTGGACGCAGGATACGATCCAGCAATAAGGGCAACTATAAAGGTGATGACCGCTGCCCAGATCATGGCGGACCACGGAAGGGTAAAATCAAATTCGAAGATTTGTGCAAAGGCAAACCCGGTGAGCACCCCCAAAACAATTCCCAAAACACAACCAAATTGACCAATTACAATGGTCTCCATAAAAAATTGGGTAGAGATGGTTGAGCGTTTTGCGCCCAGCGCTTTCCGCACGCCAATTTCGCGGGTTCTTTCGGTTACCGAAACGAGCATGATATTCATTAAAGCAATGGATGATCCAAGAATGGTGATAATGCTTATGATCCATGCCGCCCATTCCAAATAGCCGGTAATGGAAGCTATCCGGTTGATCAAGTCCTCGCTGCGTTCAATCCCGAAGTTGTTTTCCTCGATTGGGTTCAGGCCCCTAATATTTCTAAAGGTAATAATGGCTTCATCCTGCGCCGCTTCCAACTTTTGTTTGTCATCTACCTTTATGCTTATGTTATAATTTATGTTAGGCTGTGTGTAAATGCCGCGCGCCACTTGAACCGGAATGAGAACCTTTAAATCCTGGTTGTTTCCAAAGGTGGAACCTTTTGATTCCAAAATCCCGATGATCTTGAATTTTACCCCGCGAATGCTAATAATCTTATTGATGGGGTCTTCATTTTTAAAAAGATTCTTTTCAAAATCAGCTCCTATCAAACATACCTTATTGTTGTTTTGGATGTCAAAAATGGTGAAATTTCTTCCTTTGTCAATTTCAGAACCGGTGTTTTCCAAATAGTTCTCGTTCACGCCATAAACCTGCACCTCGGGATCGGTTTTTTCAGAACCATATTTCACTTCGGCAACAGATGTGCCCTGAAATGAAAGGGAGGTTTTTGTGGAAGGAAATTCATAGGTGTCCAAAAACTCACGAACATTGTTATAGCTGATAATGGGGTTTATTTTTTCTCTTTCGCCACTCCGGTTGGTCTGAACGTTGAATTCATATTGCTGTATATTGAAAGTATTGGCGCCCATCGATGCAAAACTCCCAGAAATGGTGGTCTCCAATGCTTTTACCGCACTGAGGATTCCCACCAGCGCCCAGATTCCTATTGCAATGATAACAATGGTAAGAATGGTCCGCAACAGTTGGCTTTTGATGGAATCAAGGGCAATCCTGACATTTTCCCAGAAAAGTGAAAACATATTTTTTGTTTGTGTTTGTCATTAGACTGTAAAAGTGCGATAAAGTTACCATAATTTAAGATATTTGCTTTTCCAACTTATAATTGAAAAATCCAACAATCCAACAATCCATTTTGAAACCATCCATTCCCAAAGGCACCCGCGATTTTAGCCCCGAAGAAGTTTCCCGGCGCAATTTTATTTTCGATATTATAAAGGAAACGTTTTCACTCTACGGTTTCCGGCCCATTGAAACGCCATCCTTTGAAAACAGCGAAACCTTGATGGGGAAATATGGCGAAGAAGGGGACCGGTTGATTTTTAAGATTTTGAACAGTGGCGATTATTTAGCAAAAGTTGATGACTTCCAATATGCAAAAAGGGACAGCTTAAAAATAACCCCAAGTATTTCAGAAAAAGCCCTCCGCTATGACCTTACAGTTCCTTTTGCCCGCTATGTAGTGCAGCACCAAAACGAAATAACCTTCCCTTTTAAGCGCTACCAAATACAGCCCGTTTGGCGGGCAGACAGACCCCAAAAAGGACGTTTCCGTGAATTTTTTCAATGTGATGCAGACGTGGTCGGGTCCACTTCCCTGTGGCAAGAAGTTGAATTTGTGCAATTGTATGATGCTGTTTTCGGAAAACTTGGCTTAAAAGGAACCACCATAAAAATCAACAACCGAAAAATTTTGAGCGGGATTGCCGAAACCATTGGCGCCGAGGATAAATTGATAGATTTTACAGTGGCTTTGGACAAGCTTGATAAAATAGGGGAGGAAGGCGTGAAAAAAGAAATGCGCGACAAGGGCATTTCAGAAGGCGCCGTGCAAAAATTACAGCCATTATTTTCATTTGTGGGCAGTAATGAAGAAAAAATAAATTCGCTCAGAAAAATGCTCCACCTTTCCGAGGCGGGACTGAAAGGCGTGGAAGAGCTGGAATTCATAAATAACAGTATCCAAACAGTAGGGTTGGAAGTTTCTTCACTTGAAATTGACGTAACCCTGGCTCGCGGATTGAATTATTACACAGGTGCAATTTTTGAGGTTTCGGCACCCGCGGGAGTGAATATGGGGAGCATTGGCGGCGGCGGCAGATATGATGACCTCACGGGAATTTTTGGATTGAAGAATATGAGTGGCGTGGGTATTTCATTTGGGTTGGACAGAATTTATCTGGTCTTGGAAGAATTGAAACTTTTCCCAGAAACCGTTTCAGAAAACAGCAAAGCACTTTTTATAAATTTCGGGGAAACGGAAGCATTATACGCCATGCAAGCGCTGACGAAACTTCGCCGTTTGGGGGTTAAGGCAGAATTATATCCCGATGCTGCCAAAATGGGTAAACAAATGGGCTATGCAGATAAGCGGAATATTCCATTTTCTATTTTGGCTGGAGAAAAGGAAATGCAATTGGGAAATTTCACCGTTAAGGATATGAAAACAGGAGCACAAAGTTCGTTGCCCTTTTCCTCATTGACCAAATTGTTGATGGCGGAATGATTTGAGCCTTCCTGACTACGCGAAATTTAAGTTGTCCGTGGTTTGTGAAGACTCTGTTTCCAGGATTTCCTTTATTTTATTTTCCACCTCAAGCCGTGCGGCCTCGGACAGCATTCCTGCAATGCGTAGTTTGGTTAGGTTTTTAATGGTTGTACTCATTCTTCCCCAATTTCGTTAATTATCTTTTCATAGGAAATAACGTAATCAATCTGTTTTTCCTCAGAAACATGCTTGCGGGGAGTTTCAAGTATGATAAAGTCAAATAATTTAGATATAATATTTTTAAGGCGTTCTTCCGTGGTCAATACTGCTTTGTGTAAATAATGGGAAGCTACCGTTAATATAATAGCAATAATTAATATACCCATAAAATATACAGAAGTTGAAAAATCATTTATCGGGATAAAAGTATAAATCATAAAAAAGAAACCTACAAAGAGAAATGAATAACCAACATATTTGAAGAAGGATTTAAATTCGGTTATCTGCGCAGATGCATATTTTAATAGTAGCCCCGAACATATAGCCATTAAAGGTAGGCTTAATGAATACATAAAAGAGGACATATATAAAAAACCAAATATGCCCTCTCTATCATTTATTAAAAAAATCACATGTAAAAACGGTGATAATACTGCGACAATAGCAAGAAAAATTATATATAGGCTTACCTTGCTTTTATTCTTGATTATCCAGAATCCCGTTACAGTTTCGGTCTCCTGGGGGACAAACTTTGGTTTTGTCGATTTGTTGTTCATCACTAATTTGGTTTTCTGGTGTACAGCTAATTGATACACTGGCGAGCATTAAAAATGCAAAAAAACACTTTTTCATAATATGGGGTTTTTAAGGGTTAAACGATAAAAATAAACCTTTCCAAAACCTTTATTAGGATGCAAGCCAATAACTTATCAACGCATTTTTAACAAATTTAGGAATATTCACCAAATAGGCAAGAAATTCTTGAAGATTGGCAAAATAAAAAAACCCTTCGCATTGCAAAGGGCTTTTTTTGTAGCGAGAGCGGGACTTGAACCCGCGGCCTCCGGGTTATGAATCCGACGCTCTAACCGGCTGAGCTACCTCGCCGTAAAATTTGAGTGTGCAAAGATAGAAACAAAATAATCTGTCGCAAATATTAGGTTCTGTTTTATTGAAAAATATTTGAAAAGGGCGCCTGCCGGGAACCTGCAAAAAATTTCAAACTTTCATTTGAGTTTAAGATTAATATATATATATTGGGCATCAACAAACAGAAAGTTATGGAAGACAAAGTTAAATATGAAATGGAATTCCCCATACAGGTTTCCCCTTCACTTTTGTACCAATATATTTCAACACCCTCCGGACTTTCGGAATGGTATGCAGACAACGTAAACTCCAGAGGTGAATATTACACCTTTATTTGGGCCCAAAGCGAAGAGCGCGCCAAGCTGCTGAGCAAAAAAAGTCCAGAGCGGATCAAGTTTAGATGGGTTGAGGACGAAGGGGAAGAATTTTATTTTGAACTAAGGATTCAAGTGGATGAGATCACAAAAGACGTTTCGTTGATGGTAACTGACTTTGCGGAAGAAGACGAGATGGAAGAAGGGAAAATGCTATGGGAAAACATGATTTCAAATTTAAAGTCAATTCTGGGATCTGCCTAAGATATTTGAATAACATTACCTTTACACCGCCCGATAAAAATGGGCGGTTTTTTTATGGTAAATTTAAACGGCACCCTTTTGCCCTTAGCAAAAGCAGCCAGCCCCTTAAACAATCGGGGCCTGAATTATGGAGATGCGTTGTTTGAAACGCTTCGGATTTCGGGCGGAAAAATATTTTTTTGGGAAGACCATTATTTCAGACTTATGGCGTCCATGAGAATCCTGCGGATGGAGATTCCCATGAATTTCACCATGGAATTTCTGGAAAAGCAAGCGCTACGAACCATTCACGCCTTAAATGACGACAATAGTACGTATCGAGTAAAACTTCTGGTTTGGCGCAAACCGGGAGGAAAATATGCGCCCCTTCAGCACGAAATTGAATATGCAATAACCGCTGAAAATCTTCCAGATCCCTTTTATATTGTGAACCAATCTAAGTATGAAGTAGAGCTATTTAAGGATCACTACATTTGCCCTGGGCTGCTTTCAACCTTAAAAACAAACAACCGGATCATTAATATATTGGGAAGTATTTTTGCAGAAGAGAATGGCTTTCAAAATTGCTTGTTGTTAAATGGGAATAAACAAGTGGTAGAGGCCCTTAACGGTAATTTATTCTTGGTTTCGGGTAACGCCATCAAGACGCCGCCCTTGTCTGACGGTTGTCTAAACGGGATATTGAGAAAACAAATGCTCTCAATTTTAGGCGAAATGACGGATTTTAGTTTTGAAGAAGCTTCCATTTCTCCTTTTGAACTTCAGAAAGCAGATGAGCTTTTTATCACCAACTCAGTGCAGGGAATTGTATCAGTCACTAAATATCGCAAAAAGGAATTTGGCAATGAAGTGGCAATAATATTGTTGGCAAAACTCAATGAGAAAGCAGCGGGCTAATTGAAACTGGGGTTTTCCGGAGCATTTGACCACAGCATATAATCGCCCCCAAACTCAAGCATCTTTTCCTTCCAAAAGTTTATGTTGCTTTTGCCAATGATGGCATTGTTATAATTGTTCGGAACCACAACCCAGCTATTCACTTCCAGCTCGTGGTCCAGCTGTTCGCTATCCCAACCGGAATAGCCCAAGAAAAAACGGATCTGGTCCTTCCTGAGCTTGTCTTCACGAAGCAACCCAATAATTGCACTGAAATCCCCGCCCCAATAAATGCCGTTTGAAATTTCGATGCTGTCCGGTATTATGTCGGGAATGCAGTGGATAAAATAAAGATTGTCCTGTTCCACGGGACCGCCATTATAAACGGGTAATCTGGAGCTTACCTCTGGCACGAAATCGCGCAGTTTGTGCTCTAAGGGTTTATTGAGAATAAACCCCACCGATCCATTTTGGTTATACTCTGCCAAAAGCACGACGGAGCGGTTAAACGAAACGTCACCGATAATGGATGGCTCGGCAACCAGTAATACTCCCTTGGCTGGTTTTAAGGTTGTCATAACGGTTTTTTGGATAAATAAATCTAAGTATTTAAATTTAAATTACCAAAAATTTATAAAACCTATGCTTATAGTGAATTTTAATACCGAAAAACACTTAAAAATTACGGTATTATAAATAGTTAGCCTTCAGCCCAATAAAAAAACCTTCTATCCAAAATTGAATAGAAGGCTCAAGAAATTCCGTAAAATATCTTACTTTTAGTTTACGCTGTTTTGTAATTCGGAACCCGCTTTAAACTTTACTACTTTTTTAGCACCAATTTTTATGGTTTTTCCAGTTTGGGGATTTCTTCCTTCTCTTGCAGCTCTTTTTGAAACTGACCAAGATCCGAAACCTACTAAAGATACTCTGTTCCCTTTTTTAAGTGAACCTTGAACGTTGCCCAAGAAAGACTCTAAAGATTTCTTAGCAGCAGCTTTTGTAATACCGGCATCAGCTGCCATTGCATCGATTAAATCTGATTTGTTCATAATTTTTTTAAATTAAATTGTTGGTTAAACTTCGATTAATTGCCTTACAAATTTAACAGGAATATCCGTTCAGGCAAGTAACCACGCAGGAAATCCATATTTTTGTTGATAACTTTGGCGGTTTGTTAATAAACCGAACTCCTTTTGCAGGGTTTTTAATGAAATCAATGGCAATAAGGCTTTACGATAGTTTAGAATCCTCGCTGAAAGAAAAGCCGTTTAATAGCGAAATTGTATCCATGGGCCGTTTTCCGGGCAATTGGATTTCTTTAAGAATAATAAAGCCATTAAGGCAGGCAACCTTCAATTGTTTTTTTGATGCAATGAGAGCCCCGGGTGTCAGCGTGTTTTCACCTTTTTCAAAGCTTGCTACATAAATTTTCATGGTACTTTGTTCACCATTATTGTGGAGAATGGTCCAGGCAGCGGGATAAGGCGAGAGTCCCCGAATAAATGCCTCAATGGCCTCACCTGGTTTTTCCCAGTTTATTCGTGTATTCACTGCGGTAAGTTTTGGAGCTTCCCTTAAATCCATGCCCCCAGATTGTGATTGGGGTTGTGCGTTTCCATTTTCAATGAGGGTAAGCGTTTCCATAACCAGTGCCGCTCCCTTGTGCATCAATTTATCGTGCAATGTTCCGGCAGTTTCAGTTGACTCCATGGTCAGTTCTTTTTTCGCAATTATGGCGCCAGTGTCTATTTTATCATCAATGAAAAATGTGGTGACCCCTGTTTTCTTTTCCCTATTTATAATAGCCCAATTGATTGGGGCCGCACCTCTATATTGCGGGAGCAGTGAAGCGTGAAGGTTGAATGTGCCCAGCGCTGGCATGTGCCAAACTACTTTGGGAAGCATGCGGAAGGCCACAACAACGTGTAGATTGGCGTTCCAGCTTTTTAGTTCATTTAAAAAAGATTCATCTTTTAGATTCGTGGGTTGAAGAATCTTAATGTGTTGTGAAAGTGCATATTCCTTTACCGCTGAAGGCTTTAATTTTCTGCCACGACCAGCGGGCTTGTCTGGGGCAGTGACAACTCCTACAATATTTTTTCCCGCTTCTATCATTTCTTTTAGAATCCCTACGGCAAAATGGGGGGTTCCCATAAATACTATTCTTAGGTCGTGATGCATACTATTTTAAAAAATACTGCCTTTTGGCGTTCATACTTATTTTTTCGGCCTCCATCAATAACCGCAGTGTTTTCAGGATTTCCGCTTCGGCAAAAGTAAGTCTTTCGGTTATTTCCCGTGAACTTAAATCACTTAACTCCAGCAGGGCCTCAATCTCGTTGGCCAGTTGTTGAATGTCACGGTTTGATAGCTTTGCAGTTTGTGATTGGCAAACGGAACAGATTTCACATTTACCGGCTGTGGATTCCCCAAAATAGGAAACCAACTGCACGCTTCGGCAGGTTTTGGTATTTGCAATATAATTTAATACAGCATTCACCTGCGCCGTTTTTTTTCTATTTAAAGCCTCTACTTCGCGAGAAATTATATTTATGGTTTTGTCATCCTCCCGCGGAACGAGAAAAGTCAACGTGGCGTCAGTAATTTGAAGGGTGAGTTCAATTACATGGTCGCGTTCCATTTTTTTAAGAACGGCAATAACGGTTTCAATGGATTGGCCGGTTTTTAAGGTAACAAAATCCAGATTAATGGCCGTGGGCATTTCAAAAATGCCTCCATAAATCCGAAGGATTGTTTTCCCCACAACCGAAGCTTGTGGGTCTTTTTCAAAATAAGTTAGCGCAGCTTCCGAGGAAATCAAAAATTGGACAACGGATTTACGCCCAAATTCCTGCGAAAGCTGGATGATCCCCAATCTATCTAAACTGTTTAGGGTATTGTAAGCGAGCAAGGAATTGAGCGAATAGAGTTTGCAAAATTCTGAAAAGTTGAATTGATGTTTTGTGAAATCGGCTTCCCCATACGGAATTTGGAAATAGTTATTAAGGGTGCGATAGATTTTTTTTAAGTCCGAAGTGGTTGGCAGCGATTCTACAAATTGTTGCTTCACATAGGTTTTGTCATATTCATTATAAAGTAGCACAGCTTGGGCATATTTTCCGTCGCGCCCGGCCCTACCAGCTTCTTGAAAATAACTTTCGAGGCTTTCGGGAATTTGAAGGTGAATTACAAAACGCACGTTGGGATGGTCAATGCCCATGCCAAAGGCATTTGTAGCAACCATGGTTGAGACTGTGCCGCTGCGCCAGGATTGGAGTTTTTGCGTTTTTTCTTTTGAAGAAAGCCCTCCGTGATAAAACGTGGCCGAAATTCCTAAGGTGTTGAATTGCTCGCTCAGCTCTATGGTGCTTTTTCTGTTTCTTACATAAACTATTGCGGAACCGGTGTTGGTTTTAAGTAACTGTTCTGCCTTATAGAGTTTGTCTTCCTCTTTAAAAACACGGTAAGATAGATTTTCGCGAACGAAGGAGTTTTTGAAAATAGCAGGAAGTTCCATATTCAGTTGGGAAATGGTATCTTCCAAAACCTCGGGCCTTGCGGTTGCAGTTAGGGCGATAATTGGCACAAGCGGATGGATTTCGCGCAGTAGCGTGATATTTTTATAGGCTGGCCGAAAATCATTTCCCCATTGCGAGATGCAGTGGGCCTCATCAACGGCGATCAAATTTACCTGCATCTGTTTAATGTAGTTCTGCACTATTTCCTGCTGAAGTCTTTCGGGAGATAAATAAAGAAATTTATAATTCCCATAAAGCGCATTGTCCAAAAGGGTGTTGAGTTCTTCAAAAGAAATACCGCCCGTTAACTTCAACGCTTTGATTCCGCTGTTTTTTAAGGCGTTCACCTGATCGCCCATTAAGGCCACCAAAGGGGAAATTACGATGCAAATTCCATCCAAGGCCAGTGCAGGCACTTGAAAGCACAATGATTTTCCTCCCCCGGTCGGTAAAAGTGCCACGGTATCCCTTCCGTCCAAAACCGAGTTTATGATCTCCTCCTGCAAGGGTTTGAAGGAAGAAAAGCCCCAATATTTGCCCAGGATGTCGAGGACGTGTGTCAACTTGTTCTTAACTTAATGGTTGAAATGATATATTGAACGCGATCTTTAATTATGCCAACGGGCACCTCATGGATGGTATAGCCCAAATTTCGATAACTGTTTTTGAGAAATTGAAATATTTTTTCAGCTTGTTCAAATGATTCGTAACGTTCATTGTCCTGCTCATATATTGCCTCCCACGGTGGCAGTACAAATACTTCATCATATAGAAATTCAGCGCAGGTTTTTGTAAAGTTTGGGGGGTAATGTGTGCCCACAAAATCCATGTAGGCCGTTACATCAGGCATTCCGCGGTCATAAAAAAGTATGGGCGCAGCACAGTTTTCTCCATCGTGAAATTGCTGTAATCGGCCATTCAGCAATTTTTCACTGAACAAAATGGGGTTTTCCAAAAACAGCTGTTCAATGCCTTGCTTTTGAGCTTCAATTATCACCGCTCTCGAAATTTCGTGCATAACAGCGAACCCTTCCTTTTCCAAATGGCTCACTAAGGCTGTTTTGCCAGAGCCCGGACCACCTGTGATTACTATTCTTTTAGTTTTCAAAAGTTTCAATTTTATACAAAGAAAGTAAATATTAATTTGTGGTGAAAGTGTATCTTTGTGGGCCACACAGCTATTTAAATGGATCAAGACAAAAATACGACCGAATTTTACGAGCGCCTAAAAAAACAACTTGAAGAAGATACCACTTGGCCTTCACCCTATCTTTTTAAATTTATAGTGCCCGCGAACCTGGGGCCCATCGCTGAAATAAGGGCCATTTTTGACGGCACTGATGCAGAAATTACAAGCCGTGATTCCTCAAGAGGCAATTACTCCAGTCTTTCCATTAAAGTGATGATGGATTCGCCCGAGGCTGTGGTCAAAAAATATCTTGAAGTTTCCAAAGTTGAAGGCGTACTTTCACTATAATTTTTAGTATTTTGCACATCAAATGATTTTTTCATCTTTCCCAGTACACTAACTTTCTTTCCTTAAAAAAAATATTTTGACACAAGAAGTAGCACAAATAGAATATAACACCGAACGCCCGAAGTTAATCATTCCTGAATACGGGCGCCACATTCAGAAAATGGTGGAGCAGGCAATAGCCACGGAAGATAAAGAGGAAAGAAACAAAATTGCAAAAAGCATAATAGCGGTCATGGGAAATCTAAACCCCCACCTGCGCGATGTGCCGGATTTTCAACCCATGCTGTGGGATCAATTGTTTATCATCTCAGATTTTAAACTGGACGTGGATTCCCCGTTCCCCATACCTTCAAGAGAAGAGCTAATGGAGCGCCCGGATCCGCTCAATTACCCCCAAAACCATCCAAAGTATCGGTTTTATGGGAACAACATTAAACGAATGATCGACGTTGCAAACAGTTGGGAGGAAGGTGACAAAAAGGAAGGGCTGATCCTTACCATTGCAAACCATATGAAGAAATGCTTCCTTAATTGGAACAAGGACACGGTGGAGGATGACGTAATTTTCGACCATCTCTACGAACTTTCAGACGGAAAAATAAACTTGAAGAATAGTGATGAGGATTTAAGCGATGCCTCAAATTTGTTAAAGAACAAAAAACGCTTCAACACAAACACTTCCGGCAAGAAAAACTTCAAACAAAACACCAACCGCAACCGCAAACGGTATTAAATTTTCAAGCGTTTATTTATGGGAACTTTCCAAATAGAGGGCGGGCACAAACTTAAAGGCGAAATAACGCCCCAAGGAGCCAAAAACGAAGCCTTACAGATTCTCTGTGCCGTTTTGTTGACACCGGAAAAGGTTATTATTGAAAACATTCCGGATATACTTGACGTTAACAAACTCATTAAGATTTTAGAAAACCTGGGCGTAAAAATCCAAAAACTCGCAAAGGGCAAATATGCCTTCACGGCAGACGATGTAAATCTGGAATATCTGGAGTCTGAACTCTTCAAACAGGAGGGAAGCTCGCTGCGCGGTTCAATCATGATCGTGGGACCATTATTGGCCCGTTTTGGGAAAGGTTATATTCCGAGACCCGGCGGCGACAAAATTGGAAGAAGAAGGTTAGACACCCATTTTGAGGGATTCATAAACCTTGGCGCAAAATTTAGATACAATAAGGAAGAGCGCTTTTACGGTGTTGAAGCCCCAAACGGATTATCGGGGACCTACATGCTCTTGGACCAAGCGTCCGTGACGGGAACGGCCAACATCATTATGGCAGCTGTATTGGCAAAAGGCACCACCACCATCTACAATGCCGCCTGTGAACCTTATATTCAACAGCTTTGTAAAATGTTGATAGCCATGGGGGCAACAATTTCCGGAGTGGGCTCCAATTTGCTGATCATTGAAGGCGTAAAAAACTTGGGTGGATGCACACACCGAATCCTGCCGGATATGATTGAAATTGGTAGCTGGATCGGGCTTGCGGCAATGACCAAAAGTGAAATCACTATAAAAGACGTGAGTTGGGAAAATTTGGGGTTAATCCCGGACACATTTCGAAAATTGGGCATAAAGATCAACAAAAAGGGCGATGACATCCACATCCCGTCCCAAAATGAATATGAAATACAAGGCTACATTGATGGTTCCATACTTACCGTTGCAGATGCTCCGTGGCCCGGTTTCACCCCGGATTTGCTGAGTATTGTGCTGGTAGTCTGTACCCAGGCCAAGGGCAGTGTTCTTATTCATCAAAAAATGTTTGAAAGCCGCTTGTTTTTTGTGGATAAGTTGATAGATATGGGAGCCAAAATTATTCTTTGCGATCCGCACAGGGCAACGGTAATTGGTCATAATTTCCAATCAAGCTTGAAGGCAACCACAATGGTTTCGCCAGACATTCGCGCGGGAATTTCATTGTTGATTGCTGCGCTTTCAGCTCAAGGAACCAGTACTATCCACAACATTGAGCAGATTGACCGAGGGTATGAAAATATTGATGAAAGACTTCGACTTATCGGCGCCAAAATAACGCGGACAGAACCTTAGGAAGCGCTATATTTTTCTATTCTTGTTAACTTCGTCCTGTAATTTTCTGCGCAGTTTCTGTTCCCGTTCCAAACTATTCCGGCGGTAGTCTTCAAGCTCAATCTCAAGTTCGGCCATTTTCAATTGTGCAGCATTGGTAACTTTATGGCTGTTCAAAAATCTGTAAAATAAAAAGCCCGCTATAAAAAGCAGTATAAGAACAATGCTCCACATAATACTGTTATAGACCGCTTTTGAAGTAAGAACACCAAAAATTTCAATGCCGTCTTCCTTTTCTTTGGAAGCGGTTAAATTTTCGCGTGTGGTTTGAAGATTTTGGCGAAGGGAGTCAATTTCGTTTTTTTGAAGGGTCAGTTCACTTTTCTGTGAAGTAATGTTTTTCTCGAGAGCCGACACGGAATCTAAAATATTTCGCCTTAAAGAGGCAAGCTGGGTCTTTTTTATTACTTTATATTCCTGATAGCTGTTGCTTTTGTCAAAAGCCTCGGCCATTTGTTCGGTTAGTGTGTTTTTGCGGACTTGAATTGAATCCTGTGCCGAAAGGCTGAACGAAAACAAGAATAGGGGAAAAGTTAGGACTAAAATAAGCTTCATTGTTTCAGGTTTGTTTCTTTTAACTGTGCAAGAGTAGCAAAATTGTGCTGAACGGCATAAAATTCCAATCCATTTACGTTTTTTTTAACAAGCCGATTTAATCCAAATCTTTTGGAAGCGCAAATTTCTAAACCCAACAAACCTTGGCGATTGAGTAATTTATTCGCAACAATTTTTCACCCCTTAATTTAGCTTTACGGTGTGTAAAAATCAATCCTTCATTTTGTGGATGGATAATTTGGTGTTCATCCGCAATAATCTATACGTGTTTTCCTTTGCACTGACAGCGAATCTTGGTCTGAAGATTTTTTTGAGAAGTTTTATCATGGTTTCAATTTTTTTCTAAAAATAGTCTGTTTCACAATGGATTAAAAAGATTAAACAAAACATTAACAAAACCCGCTCGTTCACAATAAACTCACCCACTTTGAAGGGATGCACCATGGATAAAATTCCATGCTTTTTTAAGCTTTTCTTAACTATTTAAAATATTCGGGATAGTAACTTCGTAAAAATTATAAACACCTTAAAATCATTTCCATGAAATCAATCATTTTTATTTTTTCCTTTATTATGCTTAGCATTGGCGCTATTGCTCAAATAGATACGCCACAGCCAAGCCCGCTCCAAAAAATAGAGCAGACAGTGGGTCTAACTACGGTTAACCTGGAATATTCACGGCCCTCAATGAAAGGCCGAACAATCTTCGGAGACTTGGTGCCATTTGATAAAATGTGGCGTACCGGGGCCAACGCAAGTACAAAGATTACTTTTGGGAACGGCGTAGAAATTGGTGGAAAAACCTTAGACGCTGGGACGTATGCAATTTACACAAAGCCGGCTGCCAGCAACTGGCAGGTATATTTCTATAAAGACATTTCAAGTTGGGGAACTCCCGAAAAATGGGACGAAAGTAAAGTGGCCGCGCAAGTAACCGTACCAATTTCCCCCATGCCCCAAGCCTCAGAAACCTTTACAATGAGTTTTGATGATTTAAAGAACGATTCTGCAGTACTTCGAATTACTTGGGAAAAAACATCTGTGGGAGTTCCCATTAAATTTTTTACAGACCAAATGGTTTCAAAATCAATTGACCGTGCAATGAATGGTCCGGAAGCGGGAGATTATTATGCAGCTGCGGTTTATTATTTGGAATCTGGAAAGGATATAAACCAAGCCAAAACTTGGATTGACAAAGCTATTGAAATGAACAAAGAGCCAAAGTTTTGGCAAATGCGCCAAAAATCGTTGATTTATGCAAAGGCCGGTGATAAAAAAGGAGCGATAGAAGCAGCAAAAAAATCTATGGAACTTGCCAAGGCAGCGGGAAACAATGATTATATTGCCTTAAACGAAAAATCCCTTAAAGAGTGGGGCGCAATGTAAATTGAAAATTTTGTGAAAAAAAAAGCCCCGAATTTCGGGGCGTTTTTTTTATTTAGGGCCTTTTTCGCCCTTGCTGTTTCGGTATCGTTGCAGCAGTTCCCTTTTAAAATCGTTTTCAGCTTTTTTGAGGATGATTATTTTTTTTGGTGAAATTACCCCGCGCAGCTCGGTGGTTTTCTGTTTGCACAATTCCGCTTCCTCAGTTTCAATGGAAAGGCTTTTTTCAATAAGCGCATTGGCCTCGGCTTCACTAAGATTGTCCAGGTTTGCCTTTAACTTTTGAAAGATCTCTATTTTTTCTTTTTTGCGCAAATCGTGAAATTTTTCATCGTATTTGTTGTAGATGGGCCAAAATTTTTCGGCCTCAACAGATGTCAGCGCCAATTGTTCGGTAATGTATGCTGTTTTCAGCGCCTTTATTCTTTCGTGTTTTCCATCCTGCGCCTGAACTACAGTTGCAAAAAATAGAAATAGCAGTATCAATTTTTTCATCTTTATATAATATTATAGAAATAGGAAGATGGAATGCACAAAACTTACATCTTCGATAGGTTTATAAATTTTTATTGGGCATTTCATTATTCGTCAATTAAAGTGTTTTCATCCATGTTTTCCAAAAGATAATTTTTCAATGAAGCTTCGGAAAACCGCTGTTTTCCCAAATCCAAATTGGCAATATCCTCATCGTTTATAAAAGTGGTTACGTCATAAAAATCCAAGTTCAAATTGCCTTCTTCAATATAATTTTCAATAGCGGCCATTTGCAGCGCATCCAAATTTTCATTTTCACGTGTACTGTTGAAAACCGCAAACCCAATAATCAAACAAGCCGCAATTGAGGCTGCGTAACCGAAATATTTCTTTGGGAAAAGAGAAATTACTTTTGTCGGTTTTTCAGAATTCTTTACAGATTTGAAAACCTTTTTGTCCAGATTTCCAAAATAATTTTCGGGAATTTTAAATCCCGCGGACTTTGGAAGATTAACCTCGTCAATTTTACTGAAAAGTAACGCATCAAAATCCTCGAAATAGTTTTCGGGAGTTTTAAAACCGGAGATGTTTTTGTTTTTATTCATTTCCTAACTATGACTCGAAAAACGTTAAAGGGTTTCATCCTGCGTCTTTATAAATTCCGTAATCTTCTTAACGGCAATGTGATAGCTGCTTTTCAGGCCGCCCACCGAGGTTTCCAATATTTCCGAAAGTTTCTCAAAAGTGTGGTCCTCAAAATATTTCATCGTGAAAATGAGGCGTTGCCTTTCGGGAAGCGTTGCGATCGCTTTTTGAAATTGAAGTTGAATTTGATCGCCCTCAAAGTAAACATCGCTTTCCAGTTTTCGCACTGCATTGTCCTTCACATTGTCGATTGAAATATTATTGCGTTTCGCTTTTTTGTTGAGAAAGGTTATGGATTCATTGGCGGCAATCCGGTACATCCACGTGTGCAATTTGCTTTCACCTTTAAAGGAATTGATATTTCTAAAAATTTTGATAAAGGTATTTTGAAGCACATCATCAGCATCGTCATGATCCAAAACCATATTCCGGATTTGCCAATACAGCCGTTCCTTATACTGCGAAACGAGTTCGCGAAAGGCAGATTCTTTGTCTGCTTCGGTCTGTAAAGCCGTAACCAGTTCTTTTTCTTCAACCATGTTGCGCAATCTATTCTATGACTGGAATTTTGTGTAATGGTTTAAATGCCAGTGGTGTTTTTTCCGCGGGCGTAGAGACGCACGGCCGTGCGTCGTTACGCCAACGATTGCATTTCCACCAAACTGTAATATACACCTTTTTGCTCCAAAAGCTCTTGGTGCTTGCCCTGTTCCACAATTTTCCCTTTGGAAAGTACTACGATTTTATCTGCATTTTGGATAGTGGAAAGCCTGTGCGCAATAACAATTGAAGTTCTGTTTTTCATCATTTTTTCCAAAGCGTCCTGCACCAAACGTTCGCTTTCAGTATCCAAGGCAGAAGTTGCTTCGTCCAAAATCATTATCGGCGGATTTTTCAAAACAGCTCGCGCAATGCTCAAACGCTGTTTTTGTCCGCCGCTCAATTTGTTTCCGCTGTCACCAATGTTGGTTTCAAAACCTTCGGGAAGATTTTTTATGAATTCGTAAGAATTGCTTATTTCGGCCGCTTCCATCAATTCAGGTTCGGTGGCCTCCTGTTTTCCGAGTTTTAAGTTATTCGCCACCGAATCGTTAAAAAGAATGGAATCCTGCGATACAATGCCCATCAGCCCGCGCAATGATTTTTTTGAAATATTTCTGATGTCAACGCCATCTATTTCAATACTTCCTTCATTTACGTCATAAAAACGCGTCAGTAAATTCGCGATCGTGCTTTTTCCGCTGCCGCTTTGCCCCACCAAGGCAATGGTTTGCCCTTTGGGAATTTCCAACGAAAAGTCCCTTAAAACGTACTGATCTTCATATTTAAAGGAAATATTTTTTATGGAAATAGCTTCATTGAAACCTTCTTTTTCAATTGGGTTTACAATATCGGTAATCGTATTTTCGGCTTCCAGCAATTCCAAAATCCTGTGTGCCGATCCATCGGCCCGCTTTATGGAATAACTGGCCTTTGCAATTGCTTTTGCAGGCGTTAAAATATTGTAGGCCAGCATTATGTAACCAATAAAAAAGCTTGCTTCCAGCGTTTTGTCAACAAAAACCAAATAGCCACCGTACACCAAAAGTATTCCAATAGTTATAATTCCCAAAAGTTCACTAACGGGCGAAGCCAGGTTTTGCCGGTTCAAAACCGAGTTGGAATGTTTATAAAACCGCTCGTTGCTGTCCTCAAATTTCTTTTGAAAAAGTTTTTCGGCGTGAAAGGCTTTAATGATGCGCAATCCGCCCATTGTTTCTTCCAAAATGGAAAGGAAAACGCCCTGTTCCTGTTGCACTTTTAAGGAGCCTTTTTTAAGCGATTTTCCAATTTTTGAAATCAAAAATCCCGAAATAGGCAAAAACAGAAATACAAAAAGCGTTAATTTCGGACTTATAAAAAGCATGGTCGCCAACGAGAAAATGATGGTCAACGGTTCGCGAACTATCATTTCCAAAACCGAGAGTACCGAGTTTTTCACTTCATCAACATCGCCGCTCAATCGGGAAATTGTGTCGCCTTTTCTTTTTTCGGAATAAAATGCAAGTGGAAATTGAATAACCTTGTTATAAAGATCATTCCGAAGGTCTTTTAAAACCCCGTTTCGCATAAATGTGGAATAGAACATTGCCAAATAATTGCTCAGGTTTTTCAACAAAAAAAGCGAAATGATTATCCCAACCATATACATCAAGACGGTAAATTCCCCATTTTTATTGATGTTTTCAATGATGAAATAATTTAGGTATTCCTGTGAAAAATCTTTTATATTGGAAATTCCTTCGTAAACGGGTAGTGGGCCCAGCGTACGATTGTCGCTGAAAATAATTTCCAAAACCGGGATAAGCGCTACAAACGAAAGTGTGCTGAACAACGCGTACAGCACGTTGAAAAATATGTTGAGAAAAGCGAACCTTTTATAGGGATAAACGTAGCGTAATATTTTTCTGAAATAGTGCATTAA
>JBEBRF010000027.1:0-23807 GCA_040394975.1 Aequorivita soesokkakensis | reverse complement strand
ATTGACGGCACCGAATACCGAAGACAAAAACAGATTGCCTATAACCAAGAGCACGGCATTACGCCGGCTGCCATTAAAAAGTCTTTTGAAAATGCCTTGACCAAATCAAAGCAAACGGCTTATACTTTTGAAAATGCGGAAACATTGGCCGCGGAAGCTGAAACTGAATATTTGACCAAAGCGCAGGTTGAAAAGAAAATCCGCGACACCCGAAAAGCGATGGAAAAAGCCGCAAAGGATCTGGATTTTATGATGGCCGCTAAGTTGAGGGATAAAATTAAGACGTTTCAAAAACAGCTTGAAGAAGTATGATTTTAGTTTTCAGTCGCAGTTTTCAGTTGCAGTTTTCAGTCGCGGTTTACAGTCGCAGTTTTCGGTCGCAGTTAACTCATAACTCATAACTCAAAACTCATAACTCATAACTAACTTTACAATGCCTTTAACGTATCTAACATTTCCTATTTTGTATTTTGTCTGTTATATGTTACCAGCGCAAACCATCAATTTCGACAATAAAATAATTCCGGAGAGCATCAAAAAGGAAGTAATTGAGGCGCTTACTTTTTTTCCTGAATTATATGATACTGCGATTGAATTCAAATTCAAGAACAACATTAAAAAATCCACAATGCAGGCACAGCCACGGTTTGCGAGTTTTTTTAAGGCGAAGGAAAATCGGGAGTACGTTATTTTGATAAGCCGAAAAATACAGATTGACGGCGAAGAATTTACAATGGCCGATATTCCATCGGACGTAAAAGTGGGCTGGATCGGCCACGAGCTTGGGCATATTATGGATTATCGGAATCGCACCAATATGGGGATGGTGATTTTCGGATTGAAATATCTATTTTCCCCATTGCACATAAAGGAAGTGGAACGCGCCGCGGACACCTATGCGATTCAACACGGAATGGGCGATTATATTTTGATGACGAAAAACTTCATTCTTGAAAATACCCATCTTTCCGAAAAATACAAAGAACGAATCCGTAATCTGTACATTTCCCCGGAAGAGGTGATGGAGCTAATTAATAAAGGAAAAGTGGAAAAGGAGCCTGAGATTGTTGGGGAGGAAGGGTAGTTTAAATGTTTAATTGTTGAGGTGTTTAATTGTTGAATTGACCCTTCTGTCCTTCAACTCCGCTCACGACAAGCTATTTAGGGTGACAAAATTTGGAATTTGGAATTTGGAATTTGTGAATTTTCACTACCCACTTTGACTTTTCACAAACGCTTCCCATTCAGAAAATTTGTCGGCATCCATCACTTTTTCCATTTTCACTTGCCCGCCTTTCTTTTTGTTTTTGGCATTCCATTCGTGAAATAAATCGGGATTTATTGTGGTTACTTTCACGCCTTTCAGTGCTTTGGAACGCGCTACTGCATAGCCTTTATTTGCTTCCTTTAAAGCTTCATCCAATGCAATTGCAATTTCTTCGGAATTGATTTT
The DNA here is from genome assembly GCA_040394975.1 of Aequorivita soesokkakensis. GTDB lineage: Bacteria > Bacteroidota > Bacteroidia > Flavobacteriales > Flavobacteriaceae > Aequorivita > Aequorivita soesokkakensis_A. Next base: position 22,354 of record JBEBRF010000027.1, on the reverse strand, counting down.
GGTTTCAGTTCCCAAATACCAATGATGATGAAATTCGCCGTCAATCTTTACTGCGGCCAACGTAAACTCAGGAATTTTTATATCGAATTTTTCCTCCATTTCCCGCAATGCAACTTCCATTTTAATCACCGAAAGCTGGGAACCTACTACGTTCAGAAAGAATTTAGTGCGCCCCGTAATTTTTATTTCCGCTTTTTCCACATCGGTAAAAATAATGGTATCGCCAATCAAATACCGCCACGCCCCGGAAACGGTGCTGATTATCAAAACATAATCCACATCGGCCTCAACTTCGGCAAGGGTTAGGGAAGGCGCATCTTGTGAAAGGGAGCCGTCCTCATTAATATATTCTGGTTTGAAAGGCACAAATTCAAAATAGATTCCGTTGTCGGTAACCAATTTCATTGAAGTTGTGTCGGGTCTATTTTGAAACGCCAAAAATCCTTCGGAAGCCAAATAGGTATCGATCACGATTATGGGGTGCGCCAACAATTGGTTGAAACTTTTTTCATACGGCTGAAATGCCACCCCACCGGTTGTATAAACTTGAAGGTTGGGCCAAATATCGTGAATGGTTTTTGCGTCGTGGTATTCAATTACTTTTTTCAGCATCAATTCCACCCACGAAGGAATTCCGCTGAGGGCGCCAATATCCCAATCGCGCGCGCGTTTCGCAATGGTTTCCACCTTTTCGTCCCAGTCTTCCATCAATGCAATTTCCTCGCCGGGCTTATAAAAACCCCGGAACCAAAATGGAATATTACTGGCGCTGATTCCGCTTATTTCGCCTTCGAGAAAATGATCCTGTTCCTCCAAATGGGTTGAACTGCCTAACATTAAAATTTCCTTATCGTAAAATTCGGAAGGGATGTCAAAATTTGTGAGCGCACTAATTTGCTTAATTCCCGTGTTCCGGATTGCTTCAATCATTTCATCTGTTACTGGAATTTTTTTTAAAGTTTTTCCAGTTGTGCCGCTGCTTCTTGCAAAATAAGTTGGTTTCCCGGGCCAGCTTATGTCTTCCAAACCTTCGTGGATTTTGCCCCACCATTCGGTTTCCATTTCATTATAATCGAAATAGGGAATGTTTTCTGAAAAGGATTTCGGCATATTTTCTTCCTCTAAAATTTTTGAAAACCCGTAATATTTCCCGAAAGCGGTATTTTTTGCTTTTTCGAGCAAATTTTTTAAAACTTCTTTTTGCGCTTCAATCGGGGGTTTTTCAGAAACCAATGCGCCGCGAAGGTCGATTGCCGTTTTGATGATGGAACCTAAAATTGCCATTTTTTGATTAAGTTTTGTTGAAGCTACAATTTTTTAAAAAATCCGAAAGTGCAATTAAATCAATTTTAACCTTTTCGGTTTGCGCTTCAATATTGGTATCTTTGGAAAAAAAATAATGCACCACCCAGATTCCGTCCGCCTCAACAAAGCAATCAGCGATAGCGGTTTTTGCTCGCGCCGCGAAGCTGATACTTTTATTGAAAAAGGCCGCGTGACCGTAAACGGCGAAAAAAGTGGGCTGGGCGATAGGGTAATGCCCGGCGATGAGATTCGGGTTGACGGAAAGCTTATTACGGAAAATTCTTCCGAAGTTTTCATAATGCTGAACAAACCCGTTGGAATAACCTGCACCACCGATACCCGTTTTGATGATAATGTGGTGGATTTCATAAAACATCCCGAACGCATTTTCCCTGTGGGAAGATTGGACAAACCCAGTGATGGCTTGCTTTTGTTGACAAACCAAGGCGATATTGTGAATAAAATACTTCGCGCCGGAAACAAGCATGAAAAGGAATATATTGTAAAAGTGGACAGACCGGTTACGGATGAATTTATAAAGAGAATGGGCTCCGGAATTCCGATTTTGGATACCGTAACCAAACGCTGCAAAGTTGAACGGATTAGCCGATTTGAATTTCGGATTATTTTGGTGCAGGGTTTAAATAGGCAAATTCGCAGGATGTGCGAATATTTGGGGTATGAAGTTGTGGCTTTGCAACGGATACGGATTATGAATCTGGAATTGGGCAATCTTCCCCTTGGCCAATGGCGAGATTTGACTTCTGAGGAATTGAAAACGCTCAAGGAATCTGTGAAAGACAGTGACGGCCTACCAAAAATATATCAAAAAGATGGCGGGCAAAAACCGGTGGAAACAATAAAACCCGAAGTGAAACGGCGGGAGGAACGAAAGATACAACGGGAACAAAAAAGTACGGGCGGACGAAGAAGGAGAGGACCCAATTAACGCCATGAAAAAACCGCGCACCGATTGAGTAGCACGCGGTCATTTTCAACTAACTAACCAAATTAAATTTCAATTATGAAATCTCAACCATTTTCTTCAATGCTTTCTTTTCCTCCATTTTTGGAAGGGTTACCCGAAGGACCCCGTTTTCGTACAACGCCTGAATTTCTTCAGTTTTAATATTTTCCGGAAGCCTAAAAGAACGTTCAAAAGATTTGTAATTGAATTCCCTGCGTTGGATTCGGGAATCTGCGGTTTCCTCTTTTTTCTCTTCAATCTTTTTTGAGGAGATTTTTAAAGTTTCGTCCTCCACTTCAATTGTAAAATCTTTTTTTTCCAATCCTGGGGCGGCTAACTCGACTACAAAATTCGGCAAATTTTCAACTATATTCACCGCGGGAATGCTAAATGTTTCATAATTGTTCAAGGCATCCAATCTACTGTCTGAAAAAAAACCTTCCAAAAGGTTCGGAAGCCAAATACTGTTTCTATTAACTGTTTTCATAGCTATTATATTGTTAAGAATTTTAGTTTAATTTGATTAGATAGTGGCAATAAGGATTCCAATCTATAAAACAAGACATTTTGTCTTTGTCTAAAGAAATAGTGATGACAATATGACGCAAATGAATTTAATAAGGAATAAAACTGAGCGCAGCGAGAAGAGAATTTAAAGAAGAAATCAGTTATAATAGATTTTGAAGATATTGAGCAGTTCTTCAGCAGAAACAAGCCTTTCCGGGGAAGTTTCTATTTTCTTCATTATTTGATCGGCAACGAGGGGGCGAACGCCCATTTTTAATCCGAAATTCTTGAGAGCTTCTATTTCCGCGGGGTGGGCCTCGCTATCAATATTCATTAAAAGAATCAATTTATAGAAATGGGTAATGCGTTCCACTTCATTGAAAACGGGCCGCGAGGTTTTTGGATTTTCGAAAAGTTCAATCAGTTCCCTATCTGAAATGGCTATGCGTTGAGACAGTTTTTGAATAAACGCCATTTCGGAATCTTTAATTTTCCCGTCGGCCATTACCATCCATATTAGGTCGCTGACTAATAATTTCTGATTTTCCTTCATTATTTATACTCGAAAAAAAGACCCTTGAAAACGGCCAAGGGTCTTTATTTATTTGGATTTTTGTTAGGCAAGTACTTCTTTTACCTTATCCGCGGCTTCCTGAAATTCAATAGCACTTTGAACGTCCAAACCGCTGTTGTCAATCATTTGTTTTGCAATATCGGCGTTGGTTCCTTGCAAACGAACGATGATTGGAACGTGAATAGTTCCCATATTTTTATAGGCATCAATAACGCCTTGGGCCACTCGGTCGCAACGAACGATTCCGCCAAAAATATTTATCAGGATTGCCTTTACGTTTGGGTCTTTCAAAATTAATTTGAAAGCAGCCTCAACTCTTTCGGCATCTGCGGTTCCGCCAACGTCAAGGAAGTTTGCGGGTTCGCCACCGGCTTGTTTTATAAGGTCCATCGTTGCCATTGCAAGTCCGGCGCCGTTAACCATACACCCAACGTTTCCGTCAAGGTCCACATAGTTTAGGCCTTTTTCCTTTGCTTCAACTTCTACTGGATTTTCCTCGCGTTTATCGCGCATATCTTCGTAATCTTTATGGCGGAAAAGGGCATTGTCGTCAATGCTCACTTTTGCATCAACGGCTATAATTTTATCGTCGCTGGTTTTTAAAACAGGATTTATTTCGAAAAGTGAAGAATCGGATTCATTGTAAGCATTGTAAAGTGCGGTAACGAATTTTGTCATTTCCTTAAAAGCCTTTCCTTCCAAACCAAGATTGAAGGCAACTCTTCGCGCCTGAAAACCCAAGAGGCCAACAGCGGGATCAATTTCCTCGGTGAAAATTAAATGCGGGGTTTCCTCGGCAACGGTTTCAATATCCATCCCGCCTTCGGTTGAATACATTATCATATTCCTTCCTGTGGAACGATTCAAAAGGACGCTCATATAAAATTCCTTTGGTTCGCTGTCGCCGGGATAGTACACATCTTCTGCAATTAAAACTTGGTGCACCCTTTTTCCTTCGGAAGAAGTTTGTGGGGTAACCAAATCCATTCCTATGATTTTTCCGGCAATTTCCTCGACTTCCTGAATGTTTTTGGCAAGTTTTACACCACCACCTTTTCCGCGGCCACCGGCGTGTACTTGGGCTTTAATAACGTGCCAACTGGTTCCGGTCTGTTCGGTAAGTTTTTTTGCGGCTTCCACTGCTTCTTTTGGAGAGGTTGCCACAATGCCTCGCTGTATTTCAACGCCAAAACTGTTTAAAATCTCTTTTCCCTGATATTCGTGTAAATTCATAGTTGCGGTTTTGTACTTGTTTATGGAACGCAAAAATAACAAATGTTGCAGGAATGCGCTAATGTTTTTTAATTCATTGCCAACAGGAAATAGTTGTGAAACAATTCAAAAGAAAAAATTAGGCTTTATTGAAATGGTATTTCTGTTCACATCCTTATTTTTACGCCCTAATTTTTAAAAATTTATTCGAAAACCATGAAAAATCAAGACCTTTTGGCGATTGCCCAAGAATTTGGAAGCCCTGTGTATGTTTATGACGCCGCTAAAATTGAAAAGCAGTATAAACGTTTGACGGGCGCTTTTGAAAAGGTGGAGCGTTTGAGAATAAATTATGCGGTAAAGGCGCTTTCAAATATTTCAATATTGAAATTGCTCATCAAATTGGGCGCGGGGTTGGATACCGTTTCAATCCAGGAAGTGATGCTCGGCCTGGAAGCGGGCGCAAAACCAGAAAATATTATCTATACGCCAAACGGAATTTCTATGGAAGAAATAGAAAAAGCCGCAAAACTTGGGGTTCAGATTAATATTGACAACCTTTCCATTTTGGAACAATTTGGGACCAAACATCCGCAGACACCCGTGTGCATTCGCATTAATCCACATGTGATGGCCGGGGGAAATGCGAATATTTCCGTGGGGCATATTGATAGCAAATTCGGGATTTCAATCCACCAAATGCCGTTGCTTAAACGGATTGTGGAGAACACGGGAATGAACATAAACGGAATCCATATGCACACTGGCAGTGATATTTTGGATGTTGATGTTTTTCTGCACGCCTCGGAAATCCTTTTTAATGCTGCAGAAAATTTCACCGAATTAGAATTTATCGATTTCGGAAGTGGTTTTAAGGTGCCCTACAAAAATGGTGACATTGAAACTGATGTAGAGGAACTTGGAAAGAAATTGAGCAAACGCTTCAACGATTTCTGCAAAACCTATGGCAGAAAGCTGACTCTTGCCTTTGAGCCCGGCAAGTTTTTGGTGAGCGAAGCTGGGCAATTTCTTGTAAAGGTGAATGTAATAAAACAAACCACATCTACTGTTTTTGCCCAGGTAGATAGTGGGTTTAATCATTTGATTCGCCCCATGTTTTATGGGTCGCAGCACGAAATCTACAATATTTCCAGACCGCATGGCAAAGATCGGTTTTATACCGTTACCGGCTATATTTGCGAAACGGATACATTCGCCAACAATCGTCGGATTCCGGAATTGCACGAAGGCGATGTTCTGTCATTCCACAATGCCGGGGCCTATTGTTTTTCAATGGCCAGCAATTATAATTCACGCTATAGGCCGGCCGAAGTGATGTGGTATAAGGGGAAGGCCCACTTGATCCGGGAAAGGGAAACTTTCCAAGATATCCTGAAAAATCAAATTGTCATTGAATTATGATTCCATGGGCGGAAGGGTGTCAACAGAATGAAAATAAAACTGTTAATTTTTTTGGGAAAGTGTATGGTTTTGTGCTTTTAAAATAAATAATCATAATAAGCAGATTTGTCAATTTTAATTCTATCTTTGCCACTTATTATAAATTTTTAATTAAATACAATGAACAAAGGAACAGTAAAGTTCTTCAACGACACCAAAGGATTTGGTTTTATCACTGAAGAAGGAACAAACAAAGAACATTTTGTACACGTTACAGGCCTAATCGACGAAGTTCGTGAAGGTGACGAAGTAGAATTTGATCTTCAAGAAGGAAAAAAAGGATTGAACGCGGTAAACGTAAAGGTGCTTTAATACACACAATTTTTTTAAAGACAGAGCCTCCCCATCGGGAGGCTTTTTTTGTGCCTATTTTTAATGGAAGAAAATAAATTTATTTTTTTTGATGACAATGAAGTGGTTTTTAAGATTTTATAATAAATTTATATAACTAATTAAAATCAAATTTCAAAAATGAAAAAAACTACTCTGCTACTAATGGCGCTGTGTATGTGGGCCGTTCAGCTTACTGCACAACAAAAAAATCCAGAAAAAGAAAAGGTGACTGTGCGAGAGGCCGCGCTCCCTTCAACGGTTTCATTGGAAAATCTAATTAAACAGAAAAGCGATACTTATGTAATTACTAAAGAACACACGAGCCGTATCAGTGGTGTTCACCATGTTTATTTAAGACAGGCCATAAACGGCCTGGAAGTGTACGGTACTGAATCTGGCGTGCATCTGGACAAAACAGGAAACGTTTTGATGCAGCACAATAAATTCCTAAAAGATATTAATGCCACCCTTAAGAACAGTTCCCAGAGAATTACTGCCCGAGCTGCGATTTCTTCCGTTGCAAACCAGATGGGCTATAAAATTTCAAATCTGCAAGAACTTCAAAGTATTGGCGGAAAAAACCAGGCAGCCATTTTCAACAAGGCAGGAATCTCTTCCGAGGAAATTCCAGTTAAATTGATGTATTATTATCGCGAAGGAATAGGCACCCAATTGGTTTGGGAGCTTTCCATTGCTGAAAAAACTTCTTCCGATTGGTGGAATTTTCGCGTTGACGCCGCCACGGGAAAAATAATAGACAAAGACAATTGGACTGTTTCCTGCAATATTTTAGGCGATCACGAAAACCACGTTCATGCTGGGGTAGCGACACCTTTTATAGGGCCAATGGAAAAACCGGCTGAAAGTACTTCAGTTGGCACCACAAGTATGGCTGCCCCGCCAGCTGCAAGTTATAGGGTGTATGCTATGCCTGTTGAAAACCCAAATTATGGAACACGTTCTTTGGTTTCAAATCCTGAAAATTTAAACGCATCGCCATTCGGTTGGCATGATACCAATGGTGATGATACTCCAGAGTTTACAAATACACGCGGAAATAATGTGGATGCTTATGATGACGATAATGCGAACAACAACCCTGATGGGAAATATGCCTTCAGCCCAGGAGGCAATTTAATATTTGATTTTCCTCTAAACACTACTTATAGCGTAGGCGATCAGTCAGAAAATGCTGCAATAACCAATCTCTTTTATTGGACCAACATTATCCACGATGTAACTTATCAATATGGATTTGATGAAGCCAGTGGCAACTTTCAACATAATAACTATGGTAACGGAGGTTTGGGAAATGACCCTGTAAACGCAGAAGCTCAGGACGGGTCGGGAACCTGCAATGCAAACTTTGGCACGCCACCGGATGGGAACAGACCGCGTATGCAAATGTATGTTTGTAATACTCGCGATGGCGATTTAGACAATATGGTCATTATTCACGAATATGGGCATGGAATTTCAAACAGATTAAGCACATTAGGTGGCCAAGAGCAGATGGGTGAAGGTTGGAGTGATTATTATGGCTTAATGCTTACAATGGAAAGTGGAGATGCTGGAACAGACTCAAGAGGAGTAGGGACGTGGTTAATAGGCGAAGGCCCCGGCGGTGCAGGTATTAGAACATGGCCATACAGTACTAATTTTGGTATAAACCCACATACTTATGACGATATTAAAACGGAAGTAGCACCACATGGGGTTGGTTCAGTTTGGGCTGAAATGCTATGGGAAATGACTTGGGAACTAATCGCTATCCATGGCTTTAGTACAGATTTTTATAATGGAACCGGAGGAAACAACATTTCTTTGGCGTTAGTGACCGAAGGGCTAAAACTACAGGCAAGCCAACCCGGCTTTGTGGACGGGAGGGATGCTATTTTGGCAGCAGATATGGCAATTTACGGCGGTGCAAATCAATGTGCAATATGGAACGCTTTTGCAAGAAGAGGCTTAGGGTTTAGTGCTATTCAAGGTTCATCTGCAAGTAAAACTGACGGTACCGAAGCTTTTGATTTGCCGCCAACTTTCTCAAGTTTGGATGTAATAGATGAAGTTTGCCTCTCTGATGGAATCCAAACTGGGCTTTCTGGTGGAAACCCAACTGGAGGAATTTATAGTGGCGCCGGTGTAACTGATGATGGAAATGGAAATACATTTACTTTCGACCCAACTGTTGGAGGGCCGGGAATAGTTACAATTACTTATACCGTCAATGATTTTTGTACCGGAACACCCACGGTGCTAACAGACAATATTAATGTAACAAATGACCCGCCAGTAATTGTATGCATGGGTTCTGGTGCAATTCCAATGAATGGCTCTCAAAATAGCAGCCCTGGAACAGCAATTCCTGATAATAATCCAACTGGGGTTACGGTGTCAATGAACGTTACAGAAGATGTTTCCATTACTGATTTAGATGTGAATTTAAATATATCTCATACTTGGGTAGGCGATATTATTGTTACCATTAAATCTCCATTAGGAACAACAGCAACTATTATTAATAGGCCCGGGGTTCCTGCAACAACATTCGGATGCAGTGGTGATAATATCTCCGCTATTCTAAATGATGAAGCTGCAACTCCCGTTGAAAATGAATGTGCCGCCTCCGTGCCTACTATTAATGGCTCGTTTATTCCAAATAATCCTCTTTCAATATTTGATGGAGAAAGCACCATGGGTATCTGGGAACTTACAGTTTCCGACAATGTCGGTGGAGATATCGGAACAATCAACAGTTGGGGAATAGATTACGATTATGAAATTTCAGCTCCAGTTTTGGACGTAACGTTAGACGGTACTGGAAATGCAACTGTAAACGCTGAAGATTTGTTGTTCAGTGTTACGGTTGATTGCGGAAGTTATACCGTTCTTGCCGGAAGTCCATTGGCTTCAACGGTAAGTTTTACCTGTTCCGATGTGGGGCTAAACACCGTTTTGGTTGAAGTTACTACCAACGGAGGAGCAGTATCTACTTGTTCCGCAATTGTAAATGTAATTGGCGGCGGCGGTGGCGGCGGTCCCTTTACTTGTCCCGGTGATATTACCCAAAACAACGATCCGGGCATTTGCGGAGCAGTTGTAACTTTTACTATAGATTCACCTTCAGGTTGCGGAGGTCCCGCACCTACAACTTTTACATATACTGGAGCTCCCGAAGTATTTGTAGTACCAGCCGGTGTTACCGAAATCACTATTGAAAATTGGGGTGCTTCAGGTGCTAGTGGAGATGGTGCAGGTTCGGGTAATGGAGGATTGGGAGGTTATGCCAAAGGCGTACTTTCTGTAACTCCGGGTGATGTTCTCAATATCTTTGTTGGTGGCCAAGATGGCTATAACGGGGGAGGAATGGTTCCAGCTTCTATTGCAGGGAATGGCGGTGGCGCCTCAGACGTACGCTTTGGTGGAGTGACATTGGCAGACAGGATTCTTGTTGCTGCCGGCGGCGGCGGCGGCGGTAGCACGGGATGTGTGGCAGATTGGATGGGCGGTAATGGTGGTAATGGTGGTGCTGGTGATCCAGGTATCAAAGGTATTGATAGTCCTAATGGCGGCGGCGGTTTTGGAGGTAGTCTTCAAACTGGCGGAGCTCCCGGTATAGGATGCGGAGGATTTTTAGGTGGCCCAGGCGGAAATGATGGAACAGGAGGAGTTGGACAGAATTGTTGCTGCGCTACAGTACCAAATGGAGGCGGCGGAGGCGGCGGATATAATGTTGGCGGCGGCGGTGGCGGCGGTTCTGCAGGAACTACTGGATGCGCTGGTAATGATAAAGGCGGCGGCGGTGGCGGCGGTGGCGGACTGTCGTATGTTGGAGGTGTAACTAATGGATTTACTAATAATGGAGTTAATTCTGGCAATGGAATGATCGTGATTTCATATAATAATGCTGGAACCGTTACACAAACAGCTGGCCTACCAAGCGGAAGCACATTCCCAGTGGGAACAACCACCAATACTTTTGAGTATGACGATGGTATAAACCCAGTGCAAACTTGTTCTTTTGAAGTTATTGTAAATGACGGTGAAGCCCCGACCGCGGTATGCCAAAATATTACAGTCCAATTGGATGCCACTGGAAACGCATCAATCGTTGCTGCCGATGTTGATGGCGGAAGTACTGACAATTGCGCAATCGACACTTCAACCATAGATATTATGGACTTCACCTGTGCCGATGTGGGCCCAAACAATGTCCTTCTAACGGTTACAGATGCAAATGGGAATTCAAGCACATGTACCGCAATAGTTACTGTTGAGGATAACATAGCGCCTACAGCCACTTGCCAAAATATCACCGTTGGCTTGGATGCCAGCGGAAATGTTTCAATTGTAGCCGCCGATGTTGATGGGGGCAGTTCAGATAATTGTGCGATCGGCACCATGAGTATCGATATTGCCGATTTCACCTGTGCAGACATTGGCCCAAACAATGTTACCTTAACTGTAACCGATGTAAATGGAAATACAAGCACTTGCGTAGCGGTGGTTACGGTTGAAGATGATCTTCCGCCAACAATAGTTTGCCCATCAAATATAACTGCTAACACTGATGTAGGAAGCTGTAGCGCAGTAATAAATTTCCCAATGGCATTAGCGCTTGATAATTGTAACGCAACTGTTTCCCAAACTTCAGGGCTTCCCAGTGGCAGTGATTTCCCAGTGGGAATAAGCACTATTGAATTTACTGCAACCGATGACGCTGGAAATACAACGGTCTGTAGTTTCACCATCACAGTTACTGATAATGAAGCACCAACAATGGTTTGCCAAAACATTACTGTTCAATTGGATGAATTTGGAAACGCGGCCATTTCTGCAGCAGATATTGACGGAGGGTCAACTGACAATTGCGGAATAGCCACTATATCGGTCAGCCCAAATACTTTTGATTGTAGCGATGTAGGTGATAATCCTGTAGTTTTAACTGTTACAGATATTCACGGAAACTCCAATACGTGTACCGCGATAGTAACCGTAGAGGATGTCACGCCTCCAGTGGCGGTTTGCCAAAACATTACTGTAGAATTGGATCCCATTACCGGTACAGTAACCATTACAGGGGCAGATGTGGATGGCGGAAGTTCTGACGCCTGCGGAATTGGCAGTTATAGTTTAGACATTGATACTTTTGATTGTTCAAATATTGGGGATAACACCGTAGTTTTGACCGTCACTGACGTTAATGGAAATATAAGCTCTTGCACGGCAACAATAACCGTGGAAGACAATACTTCGCCAATACTCGTTTGTCAGGATTTCACCATTGAATTAGGCGCAGATGGAACCGCAATACTGGATCCAAACGATGTGATTGCTTCAAATGATGACGCTTGTGGTATTTTCACGGTAGCTGTAGATATTACGGAATTCACTTGTGCAGATATTGGAACCCCTATAACCGTCCAGGTTTTCAGTCAAGATAACAATGGAAATTTAGCTACTTGCACCGCTGTTGTAACGGTGGTAGATGTATTGGCTCCCGTGTTAGTTTGTCCTGCTGACCAAACGGTAGATCCAGGACCGGGCAATTTGTTTTACATAGTTCCAGATTATTTTGCAACGGGTGAAGCAACGGCAATTGATAACTGCACAAATCCGGTGACCTTAACCACGCAGAATCCTGTCGCGGGTACTCCATTGCCTGATGGCGTTTATACCATCACGCTAACCGCAGAAGATGAATATGGCAATATCAGTACTTGTGAGTTTGAGCTTACTGTTGACAGTATTATTGGTGTGGAATCCCAAGCTAATATGGGAAGTGTACAAATGTATCCGAACCCAGCCAAGCATACGGTAACCATAGGAAATCCAGCCAACATTTCCCTTGAACAGTTAAGTATATTCGATATTAGAGGAAGAATGGTTAAAACCTTCGATCTTAAAAATATGGGTACAGAAAAAACTATCGATGTTTCTGAAATGGCTTCCGCCACCTACTTGGTAATCATAGAAGGTGAAAACGGACAGACCACCAAAAGGCTTATTAAAGAATAAATAATAAATTGACTTAGAAAAAATCCCTTCCAAAATAAATTGGAAGGGATTTTTATTTCTGAGAATTTTAAAAGCGAATGAACTCCTTAAAGATTTGATACTTCCTTTTTGGCTATTTCAAATTCTTCCAACATATCATGCACAATTTGGGCCGCGGGCTTTATATCGTGTATAAGTCCGGCAATCTGTCCAATTTCCAATTCCCCTTCTTCCAAATCGCCTTCAAACATCCCGCGCTTGGCCCGGGCACGCCCCAAATGTTTGATGAGGTCTTCTTTTGTTGGGTTTGTAGTGTAGAGCTGCATTACACTTTCAAAGAATTTATTTTTCAGCATCCGCACAGGGGCCAATTCCTTCAAGGTAAGATACGTGTCGCCTTCCTTTGAATTAACAACCATCTGCTTAAACGCTGGATGCGCGGAAGCTTCTTCGGAAGCGACAAAACGGCTTCCCACTTGCACGGCATCTGCACCCAAAACCATTGCTGCCAGCATTCCACGGCCCGTGGCGATTCCGCCCGCGGCAATTAGCGGAATTTCCAACTGCGCTTTAACCATTGGAATTAAGGTGAACGTTGTGGTCTCTTCCCGTCCGTTGTGTCCGCCAGCTTCAAAACCTTCGGCAACTATTGCGTCCACGCCGGCATCTTGGGCTTTTAGGGCAAACTTCACACTGCTCACCACATGGGCAACTGTTATTCCGTTTTCTTTAAGTTTTGAAGTAAAAGTTTTTGGGTTCCCCGCTGAGGTAAAAACTATTTTCACATCTTCTTCTATAATAATATCTATGATCTTTTCAATGTCAGGGTAGAGCATCGGCACGTTAACACCGAATGGTCTGTGGGTAGCTTTTTTACATTTCTGAATATGTTCGCGGAGCACTTCGGGATACATGGATCCCGCTCCCAAAAGTCCCAACCCCCCAGAATTGGAAACAGCGGTGGCGAGGCGCCAACCGCTGTTCCAGATCATTCCAGCTTGAATTATAGGGTGTTGAATATTAAAAAGTTCGGTAATCCGGTTTTTCACTATTCTTTAATAATTTTATAGCTGGTTGTTTTGTTGTTTGAAGTAATTGAAGCTATATACATTCCTGAGGCAAGCCCTGAAACATCTATACGGTTCTTTAAGGCTGTGATGTTTTTTTGAAGGATTCTTTCTCCCAAAATATTGAAGAGCATAAATTCCGCATTCCCAGAATTTTTTGGGAAAGAAATGTTTATTTCTGTGGTTACCGGGTTTGGGTATAATGCAAAATGGGAATCCCGTAGTTGTTCTTCAACCCCAATGGTCAAAAGTGCATTTAGCGCAGCTCCAAAATCTGGAACGCCATAACCATATTCGTCTGTAGGATTGTTATATCTATCTGCAGATTCGCGGATGGCCTGCATGATCACATCATTTTTCAGACTGGGAACCGCACTCCACAAAGAGGCTACAGCACCAGCCGTAATGGGTGAACTGAAAGAGGTGCCGTTGGCGGTGGAAACATTTCCAGATTGTCCCACTATGGCCGCCTCAAGGCCTTTGGCCATTACATCAGGTTTAATCACTCCCGCCGAGTTTGGGCCGCGAGAGCTAAACCATACGTAGTTTTCATCGGCATCTACGGCGCCGATAGTGAATGCACCGGGAGAATCAGCCGGGGTGCCCACATATCCAAAACCAGTACCGTCATTTCCGGCTGAAACCACTGAGATCATTCCTTTATCAAAAGCAGCATTGGCACCGCGTGCTGCGATGGTGGTTTGGCCATCAAGATCTGTGTATTGATGATCAAAGGTGGAGTTGTCAAAATCTTGGTAACCCAAAGAGGTATTGGAAACATAAACTCCCAAGCTATCGGCGCGTTCTTGGGCCTCAACCCAATATGCTTCTTCGGCTGGAGACTCTTCATTGTCGTCTTCGGTTATAAATAAATAATAGGACGCACCCGGGGCGGTTCCCACAAACTGGCCATTCAAGAAACCAGCGGCATCACTGAAAGTGGCCGCACCGTGGCTCCCGGTTCCTATTGGGCTTTCTACGCGGGCTACAAAATCATAATATCCCTTTAGTCTTCCTTCGTTTCTGAGCGTGGCATAGGCAGGATTTGTTAAAACTCCGGGATAGCCGTTATCCATAAATGCGACCAAAATATTTTGACCTATATAATCATTTTCGTGAAGATAATTAACGTTTATCATTTCGGTTTGGTTGGTAGCGCTTCCATAATTATAGACCGGGCGTGCCTGGTTTTCAATTTCAAATTTATCTTGGGTAAACTGTCTCCCGGTTGTAGGGCGGTTCAAGGTTTTATCTGCAAACTCTACGTCGGTCACGAAAGGAAGGCTTAAAAGATTGTTTATATTGTTTTCGGTCCCACGGACGTAAACTGCATTCAGCCATTTTGATTTTGCAAGTACGGTTATGCCCGTAGCGGCATCTATTGCGGCTTTTTGCGCTTCGTTCAAAGGTACGTCACGATCGTCTATGGCAATGCCTTGGGCGTTTTTTCTATCTATGGCCGCTTGGGTAAGAATTGTTATGGGGTTTGCCAAAGCTGCGGAAACCACCGCCGGATCCTTAGCTTCCAAAAACACAAGCGCATCCTCGGTTTGGGCAATGCTAAGGGTTGAAACAAAAACAAAAATTAATAGGAATAGTTTTTTCATCTGATGTTATAATTTAATTTTTAGTGTGGGATAAAATTCCGTTTTGGATCATTTTCAACAATACAAAAGGGCAGGGGGCAATTCATTATTATTTTTCTTAAGAAATAACTCCACTTCCCAATAATTCGGGTCCGTGATACCAAGCAACAAATTGACCTTCGGTAATCGCAGATTGTGGATTGTCAAATATAATATAAAGTCCGGAAATTGTACGGTGTAATGTCGCTTTTTCTAAAGGTTGGCGGTAGCGGATGCGCGCCATGACATTCATCGTTCCGTCTTCGCCAAGTTTTAGGTCTTCCCGGATCCAATGTATTTCTTCATTTTCAACAAAAAGTCCCCTGCGGTAAAGGCCCGGATGGTCCTTGCCTTGCCCGGTATATATTATATTTTCTGCAACGTCTGTATCAATTACAAAAAGCGGTTCCTTGGTGCCGCCCACCGCCAAACCTTTTCGCTGGCCCTTTGTAAAATAGTGTGCACCGGGATGGAGGCCCACCTGTTTGCCATCTGTTTTGGAATAGGTTCGTTTAGCAGATAAATATTGAAGTTTTTCCACTTCCGATGAAAACACCGGGGGCGCAATGTTGTATTCCGAAAAAGATGCGGGCACCTCTACAATTTTTCCCTCTTTTGGGGCCAATTTCTGTTGCAGGAATTCTGGCAGCCTCACTTTTCCGATGAAACATAACCCTTGCGAATCGCGTTTCTCTGCCGTAATCAAGTTTTGTTCCGAAGCTATTTTTCTAACTTCGGCCTTCATCAGTTCCCCAATGGGAAATAGGGTTTTGGACAGTTGCTCTTGCGAGAGCTGGCATAGAAAATAAGATTGATCCTTGTTCGGGTCTTTTCCGGCAAGTAATTGGTAAATGGTCTTGCCTCCTTTTTCAATCGTGCCTTTGCGGCAATAATGTCCCGTTGCCACAAAATCTGCGCCCAGGCCAAGGGCTATTTTCATGAAAACGTCGAACTTTATTTCACGATTGCAGAGCACATCTGGGTTTGGGGTCCTTCCCATTTGGTATTCCCGGAACATATAATCTACAATCCGCGCTTTATATTCTTCGCTTAAATCAATGGTTTGAAATGGTATGCCCAGTTTTTCGGCTACCAACATGGCATCGTTGCTGTCTTCCAGCCACGGGCATTCATCTGAAATGGTTACGGAATCGTCGTGCCAATTCTTCATAAAAAGCCCGATGACCTCATAGCCCTGCTCTTTCAAAAGATAGGCCGCAACGCTGGAATCCACCCCGCCACTAAGACCGACAACTACTCGTTTTTTCATATTAATTCTTGAATGGACAAAGATAAAAAGACTTTGTACTGATTACAGTCGAAGGAACTTGGCAAAACTTACCTTCAAAATTTTATTTTTGCGGCTTTGGATAGGTTTCTTCCAAAATCACTTTTCCGTCTTTGTAATATTTCCATAGTCCGTGCTTTTTGTCGTTTTTGTAAAAACCTTCAATAACAACGTTTCCGTAGGCATCATAATGCAGGGCGGGGCCATGGAGCTGATCTTGCTGATAAAGCAATTTCTTTAAGAGGATTCCCTCTGGCGAGTAATAATTATCCTCTCCTTCCTTTATGCCATTTTTAAAGATGGTTTCCTGGGTAACGGTGCCGTTGGGGTAGTAGGTTGTTTTTTTTCCGTCCAGCTTTCCGTTGGCGTAGTTTTCACGAGTCATTATATTTTTGGACTTTTCGTGGTAATAGAGCCATTCACCAATTCGATCCTGCGCCCTCATTTGTCCTTCGCTCACAAGTTTTCCCTTAATGGTAAAGTATTTCACTTGGGCCACTTGGTCTTTGCCCGTGAAATTTTTAATGACCATGGGCTGTGTTTTGCAGTCTTCACAGTAAAACCTGAACTCACCTACTTCCGTTCCGTGCTCAAAAGTGCCTTCATAGCGCAGCTGATCGGTTCCCTCAAAATGTTTTTTCCAAACGCCATGTCGTTTTCCGTGGGCGTCCATTTGGTTTATTTCACTTTGGGAAAATACTTGCAGGGTAGCCAGGAATATTACAAGGATTAAAACTGTTTTTTCCATTTTAATTAAAGCATAATCTAAAGAACTAAACGAAGAATACTACATTCTATTTTCCTTAGAAAGGTTTTAAGCAACCGACCCCTTAGCGTTTGCCGGCTTTTTTCTGTTGTTCTGCCTGCTCCATCATTTCGGCCATTTTTCGTTGAAACTTGTTCTGTTTCTTAGGTGTGGCTTTTTTTACCTGGATTTTTGCGTGGATCTTTTCTTCGTCCAAAATAAAATGTTTGATGACGAGCATAATTCCAATGGTAATCAGGTTTGAAACAAAATAATAAAGCGAAAGTCCGCTCGCGTAATTGTTGAAGAAAACCAACATAAACAATGGCGAAAGGTACATTAGGAATTTCATGTTCGGCATTCCCGGTTGTTGCTGTTGCTGCATATTTGCGCCCATGGTCATCATCATATAAACGAAGATGGCAATGGAAGCCAAAATTGGGAACAAACTAACGTGGTCCCCATAAAACGGAATGTGGAAGGGAAGTTCTGCAATGGTGTCATAACTTGAAAGATCATCCGCCCATAGGAAACTTTTCTGCCGCAAATCAAAGGCCGATGGGAAAAACGTAAACAGCGCATAAAACACGGGAATCTGCAACAATGCGGGCAAACACCCTTTCAGCGGACTCGCGCCGGCGGAGGTTTGCAGCTTCATGGTTTCCTGTTGGATTTTCAGTTTGTTGTCTTTGTACTTTTCTTTTATTTCGTCCATTTCGGGTTTCAAGACCTTCATTTTTGCCTGTGCCAAATACTGTCGGTATTGCACGGGAGAAAGCAAAAGTTTTATGAGAATGGTCAAAACGATTATGGCAATTCCCGCGGGCAGAAAATCGGTAAGTAAAGCAAAAACGGGAATGATTATGTATTTGTTTATCATCCCGAAAATCCCCCAACCAAGCGGCATTGCTTCGTCAAGGTTGCGGTCATATTTTTTGAAAATCTGGTAATCTGAAGGCCCGTAATACATATTCATATTATAGGCCAGCGCACCATTTTTTGGTTCCAACAGCATTTTTGCGCCGTACTGTTTCGTGAAAACGGTGTCAATTTCTTCGTCTTTTACTAAATCTACGGAAGTTAATTTCACTTCCTTGAAAGGCGTGTCCGTAAGCAACATAGAGCTGAAAAAATGCTGGCGGAAGTTCATCCATGTAACGTCCTTCTCCAGTTCGTCATCTTCGCCCGTTGGGGAAAGTTTTGAATGTTTTTCATCATCATATTCATAGGTCAAGCGCGAATAACGGTTTTCATACGAAATACTTTTTGCGTGGCGATATCCTTTAAAATTCCAATCCAAATACATAGGTTGGGAAGTGTTGATAACGCCGTCCAAACCTTGGCTGTTGATGCTGAAATCCATCATATATTCTCCCGGATGCAGCGTGTATCTATATTCAATAAAACCGTTTTCAGAAGTTTTCAGTTTCATGGAAAGCACTTGGTCCTCGCCATTTTTGGTCAACGTGGGCTCAAAATAAAGCTCTTGGGTATTCAGGGTTCGGTTTTCCGAATGGTACTGAAGGTTAAGTGATGCGGTACCATCTTTAATCAAATAAATAGGAACGGAATCATATTTTGTGAAATTTTTCAGAAGAGCTTCGGTAATGTATCCGCCTTTATTGCTTATTTCCAAATAGAGTACGTCATTTTCCAAAACCGTAATGGCATCTGTGGCAGAAGGAAGCGTTGCAGAATAGGCAAAAGACCCGAGTTTGTTTTTCAGTGATTCAAGCGCCAAGGAATCACCGGAAGTTAGGGTTGCGGCAGAATCTTTTGTGGCATCGGCCAGTGTAATTTCCTGTTTGGTTTTTTCAGCTTGCTGTTTTGCTGCTGCTTCTGTTTTGGCTTTTTCGGCCTGAAGTTCTTCCTCAGTTGGTTTGTTGAGGTATAGCATCCAAATTAGGATTCCTCCAATCAATAAAAAGCCTATAAGTGAATTAAGGTCGAATTTTTTTTGTTCCATTTTGTGTGTTCTTTTGAAATAATTCAAAAGTTTAAATTCATTAATTTAATGTGGCGTGGCAATAATCCCGCCTTTTTTTGGCTCTGCGCCAAATTGTCCTACTGCTTTTTTAAGGAATGTTGATGCACCGCTTTCACAAAAGCAACAAAAAGTGGGTGCGGATTGGCCACGGTACTTTTATATTCCGGATGGTACTGAACGCCCACAAACCACGGGTGGCTGGGGATTTCTATTATTTCTACAAGTCCGGTATTTGGGTTTATTCCTGTTGAAATCAGTCCGGCCTCTTCAAATTGCTCGCGGTAATTATTATTGTATTCATAGCGGTGCCTGTGGCGCTCCTCGATTGTTTCGGTTTTATAGACTTTGCTCGCAATGCTTCCTTTTTTCAAATCACATTTCCAGGCGCCCAGACGCATAGTGCCTCCCATATCGGTAATGTTTTTTTGGTCTTCCATAATGTTTATTACGGGGTTTTTGGTCTGTGTGTCCATTTCGGTGCTGTTTGCATCTTTTAGTTTTAGGACGTTTCGGGCAAATTCAATAACCGCCATTTGCATTCCCAAACAAATTCCCAAAAAGGGCAGGTTGTTTTCGCGGGCATATTTCACCGCCACCACTTTTCCTTCAATGCCGCGCTCCCCGAATCCCGGCGCCACCAAAATTCCATCGAGTTTCGAAAGTTTTTTGCCGATGGTCTTTGCGTTTATGTGTTCGGAATGGATGAATTCCAACTTTACCTTTACCTCGTTTTCAGCGCCGGCATGAATGAAGGATTCCAAAATGGATTTATAGCTATCCTGCAATTCCACATATTTCCCGATCAGTCCAATATGTACTTCGCCTTTCGGGTTTTTATGTCTTTGAAGAAATTTGTTCCACTGTTTTAAATCAGGTTTTTTTGAATTTTTCAGGTTTAATTTCTGAAGTGTAACGGTGTCCAAACCTTCATCCAGCATCATATTTGGAACGTCATAAATCGTGGAAGCATCGATGGATTGGATAACGGCTTCCTCTTTTACATTGCAGAAAAGCGCAAGTTTCCTGCGTAAATCTTTTGAAAGTTCGTGCTCGGTCCTGCAAACCAAAATATCGGCACGGATTCCGCTTTCCATCAATGTTTTTACGGAATGTTGTGTTGGTTTTGTTTTCAGTTCACCGGCCGCGGAAAGGTAGGGCACGAAGGTTAAATGGATTACCAGCGCGTTGTCATCGCCCATTTCCCATTTCATTTGGCGCACCGCTTCTATGTAGGGCAATGATTCAATATCGCCCACGGTACCGCCAATTTCGGTAATAATTATATCATAATCGCCCGTGTTTCCGAGCAATTGTACGCGTTCTTTAATTTCATTTGTAATATGCGGAACTACCTGCACGGTCTTTCCCAAAAATTCACCGCGGCGTTCCTTTTCAATTACGCTTTGGTAAATTCGGCCTGTGGTAACATTGTTTGCCTGCGAAGTGCTTACGTTCAGAAAACGCTCATAGTGGCCCAAATCAAGATCGGTTTCGGCACCGTCATCGGTAACGTAACATTCGCCATGTTCGTATGGATTCAAGGTTCCCGGGTCTACATTAATGTATGGATCCAGTTTTTGGATGGTAACGCGGTATCCTCTGGCCTGCAAGAGTTTGGCCAACGATGCCGCTATGATTCCTTTACCTAAAGATGATGAAACCCCGCCCGTAACGAAGATGTATTTTGTAGTGCCCATAAATGCCAATGCTGAAATAACTATACGGGATGCAAAGGTACATTTTTATAATGGAAGGGAAACAGGTAAATTCTAAAAATCAAAAACCAATTCCCAAAATGTATTTTTTAAAATACTGAAATGCATTTTATAGCTTTTTTCCAATCAATAGAGAATTTGTGCCATTTACTTTTTGGAACATTTGAAACTGAAAATCACTTCCAAAATTTTCAATAATCTTTTCGGAGGTTTTAGATTGTTTTTCCAGATTAATTTCCACATTGAAAATCAGTGAACTGTTTGAGCCAAGTAGTTTTGAAACATTTTCACAAAATTCCTTTCCGTGGAAAATAGGAGGGACGTTGAGTCCGATAAAAATATCTATGATTATCAATTGGAATTTTTCTTCGGAAATCTTTGCGAATTCAAACGCGTCACCTTCCATTATTTGAAGATTTTCCGAAGGTGAAATTCCGAATTCCCGATTTGCGAGTTTTATTACTTCCGGGTCAATTTCAACGGCTACAATATTTTTTGTGTATTTGAATTTATTCCGTAGGGAATGGACCACACTGCCGCCGCCCAAGCCTAAAACCAATATGTTGTCCACATTTTTTAAATCCACTTTCCGCAGGCCGAATTCCAATATTTTTTGAAGTGAACCATAGGAATAGTTGGCATTTTCGGTATCCAAAACTTTTTTGCCGTTACTGTAGGTTACTTCCAGCGTACCGTTTATTTCCGAAGAAAAACGGCGCGTTGTTGGCCAAATATAACTCAGGAATTTCTTCATTTTTTAATCAACTTTTGAACCAAACCTTCCAATCCATTCAATTTCAGTTCATACATTTCGCCCATCATCCTGCCCAATTTTCCTTCGGGAAAACCTTTCTGTTTGAACCACACAAAATAATATTCCGGAATATTTGCCAAATACCAGCCTTCATATTTTCCGAAGGGCATTTTGTAGTTTGCCAATTCCACCAAATGGTTTGGGTCGGGTTTACTTCCAAGCTTCATGTTCGGCGAGTTGTTGGGCAATGTATTTTTGCCAAAATGCTTCTTTTTCCTTGTTGCGCGAATGGTCTGTCTCTGCATCAAATTTTGTTTGCATGGCCCGCCTGCTTTGCTCTACTTTTTGGTAGATTCCTTCAATTTCCGACTTGATTTTTGTGGAGAATTTTTTCGCGGCCAAATTCTTCCGAAGCATGCGTGCATGGATTTCCGAAATGTCAAAATGGGCCTGCTCGTGGCCTAAAATATGGGCGTCCACTTTTCCTGGAAGAAACCACGAGCTTTCGGGATTAAAGAAACTTTCAACGGAATAATCCACCTTTATTTTTCCGTTATTTATGGAATAGGAATACTGAAAGCTGATGCCCGAATTGGTGCTGGCCACAAAATTGGCGCTTCTAATGGGCTTTCCGCGGAAATCTTCCCAAGTTAATTTTTGGTTTTCCTGCCACACAATTTTTTCCGTAGTGTTTAGTGGAAAGAAAACTAATGAAAAAATAAAGATAAGAAGTAGTTTCATATAAAAGTGAAATCAAAAACAGTACCCTTTTATCGCGTGAATCCGCCCACTGAAAACTGCGACTGAAAACTGC
>JBEBRF010000026.1:0-24596 GCA_040394975.1 Aequorivita soesokkakensis | reverse complement strand
ACATCGCCTTCGGGGTCGTGAATGCTGAAAGTGGGATCGTCCGTAATGTCTTTGTAGGTGTGCTGGTCTTCAATTTCATCAAAATCAACAATGATGGAAAGTGCGCAGCCGGCAATTTCGCCATCGGCCATGATTACTACTTGGCCCTCGGGAAAAATATCGATCAAGTTGCCTATCTCGTCTATCTTCCAATAACTGTTTAGCAATCCATAAGATTGGATGGTTGCTTCTTTTAACGCTTCGTAATCTTTCAGCGTTAAAAATTTCAGTTCGATATTTTCGATTTTTGGAATATCCATTGATACATTTATTTAAAAATACGTTTGTCAAAAGGAAATTCAACCACTTCAATGATTTTTATTTTCTTGATCTCGGGGTGGTTGGGATTTATCAAGAAATTAAAATCCCCTTTAACAACGGCTGATGGGACCTTGAGCAAACAGAAGCTTTTATCAGCTATGAATTTATCCCCCATCTTTTGGGTTTGTGTGTTCGGCGGGTGGCAATTCCATTCAGCCTCAAGATCTTTCACAAATATTTCCCCAAATTTTATAGAATTGTGCAAATCCAATTCCACCATCCTATAATCATCCGGTAAATCATCTAAAGAAAGGTGTACCAAAACCTCGGCCATAGCCAGTGCCCGACTCTGTGCGGTATAAACCATTTCAACACCTTTTGAGTTCCAACGGTTCCCGAATTTGGCAGCCCCCATTCCGCTCAGATCATCAGCATAAACTTTTCTTGACAGCCTAAATACCCGCATTAGGCAAAAATACCGTGCTCAATGCGGCCCAGCTCGCCCATTACCATTTCCTTTCCATAGGAATTTCTGAGAAGATCTGCGGGCTTTAAACCTCCTAAAGCAAACGAGGCAGAATTAATCCAACTATAAAACTTCTCGGAAGAACCAAAAACCGCGATTCCAAAATTGGTAACCTCGGCCAGTTCAAGTATCTTTTCTGAATGAATGGACTTGAAGTAGAAATCATTTTCATCACGATACCGCTGTAGCGTTTTTTGGGAAAGATCCAAATAATCGGCCCAGTCAATTTCGGAGAAAGGGGTAAATTTTTTAATTTGATCAAAAACTTTATAGGACAAACCTCGATGAATGGCCTTAATTATCAGCAATTTATTATCAAAAAAATCTGAAAAGGAAAATTCCCTTGGGAGATTTTCGATATTTCTTATATATAGACTCAGGGGCTCGTTAGCTTCGCCAAGTGCAAAGTGTTGTTCTTCGTAACTCATCTCGGTTCAAATAAATTTGTCTTCAAATTTAAGACATTTGTCTAAGTCTGCCAAATTTTTCACCATTTCTTTCTACATATTAAGCAGATAGGCAAAGATCAAAGGCGCAACAATCGTCGCGTCGCTTTCGATGATGAATTTTGGGGTATCAATATCCAGTTTTCCCCAAGTAATCTTTTCATTGGGCACTGCCCCGGAGTAGCTGCCGTAACTGGTGGTGGAATCACTTATTTGGCAGAAATAACTCCAAAATGGCGTGTCTGGCCGTTCCATATCTTGGTACAGCATTGGCACCACACATATTGGGAAATCTCCTGCAATCCCTCCACCTATTTGGAAGAAACCAATTCCATTTTTAGAATTTTCAGTGTACCAATCTGCAAGAAAAGTCATATACTCAATGCCGCTTTTCATTGTTGAAGCTTTCAATTCGCCTTTAAGAACGTAGCTTGCGAAGATATTCCCCATCGTACTATCTTCCCAACCGGGGCAGATTATTGGCAGATTTTTTTCTGCGGCGGCGTACATCCACGAATCTTTTAAATCTATTTCGTAATGCTCTTCCATTACGCCGCTTAAAAGCAGTTTGTACATATATTCGTGCGGAAGGTAGCGCTCACCTTTGGCTTCGGCATCTTTCCAAAGTTTCACGATGTGTTTTTGGATTCTTCGGAAAGCTTCTTCCTCGGGAATACAGGTATCGGTTACGCGGTTCATTCCTTTTTCGAGCAATTCCCATTCGTCCTGCGGGGTAAGATCGCGATAATTCGGAACGCGTTTGTAGTGGCTGTGCGCCACGAGATTCATAATATCTTCCTCAAGATTTGCGCCAGTGCAGGAAATAATCTGCACCTTATCGCGGCGTATCATTTCGGCAAAAATCTTCCCCAATTCCGCAGTACTCATAGCACCGGCGAGCGAAACGAGCATTTTTGAACCTTGGTTCAATTGTGCCTCATAGCCTTTTGCGGCATCAACAAGGGCAGCGGCGTTGAAGTGCAAATAATATTTTTCAATAAACTGGGAAATTGATCCTTTGTTAGTATTCATCTTCTTCTGTATTAAATTTTGAATTACCTTTTTTACCAGTGTCGAGTGGAGACTTGACATTAAAATTGCTTTCGTAATCGTCTCCTTCTTCCGTGCCGGCGAATTTATAGGTGAGCATTTTATAATACAGTTTTGCGGCCACAAAATCTGAAGCTCTTTCCTCTTTATTTGGGCAAAGTTCAACAATGTCAAAGCCTACCACATTTCTTTCTTCAAAAACCTGCTTCAGGAAATCAAGGGTTTCATACCAAAAAAGTCCACCCGGCTCTGGGGTTCCGGTGGAGGGAAGGATTGATGGATCAAACGCATCCAGATCGAAAGTGATAAACACATTTTCTCCCAAAGCCTCTACCACCTTGTCCATCCAGTATTCATCCTTTGCCATATCGTGTGCAAAGAAAACTTTTTCTTCATCCATTACGCGGGTTTCGGCAATGTCCATACTGCGGATACCAACCTGTACCAAATTGGTGGTTTGGCTGGCTTCATAAACTGCACAGGCGTGGTTGCAGGAGGTGCCGTGATATTCCTTGCGCAAATCGGCATGGGCATCAATGTGAAGCACGGTCAGATCGTCAAAACACTCGTTGAACGCACGGATAGTACCAATGGAAATACTGTGTTCGCCGCCGAAAATGGTTACGAATTTATTCCGTTTTATATAATCTTTCGTGGTTTTGTGTACTTCAGAAACCATGGCCTCGGGCGAGGAATTTTCTGTAACGGCATCTGCAAGATAAACGCCCTGTTTGTAAACCTCGGTTTGGGTTTCAATGTCATAAAGTTCCATATTTTCTGAAGCATCCAAAAATGCCTCGGGACCTTTGTCGGCGCCTTTTTGCCAAGTGCTTGTGCCGTCATAGGGAACGGGGATCAATACAATTTTTGATGTTTCGAGGGCCGCATATTTTTGCGGGATTCCGGCGTACGTCTTAATGCTCATAACCTAAAATGTTTAACAATTGCTCGCTTGTTTGTTGTTGTGAAAAAATTTTGGTTGTTATTTTATTGTTTTTATCTCTGTCAATCAAAATATGTTTTGGCGCGGGAATCAAGCAGTGCTGCAAGCCCCCGAAACCGCCAATGGTTTCTTGGTAGGCGCCGGTATTAAAGAAGCCAATATACAAAGGTTTTTCTTTTTTGAATTTTGGCAAATATATGGCCGCCATGTTTTGTTCGCTGTTATAATAATCATCGCTGTCACAAGTGAGTCCGCCCAACAATACGCGCTCGTACTCGTCGTTCCACCGATTGATCGGCAACATAATAAACTTTTTGCTTATTGCCCAAGTATCCGGCAAAGTGGTGATAAAAGAAGAATTTATCATATTCCACTTTTCGCGGTCGTTCTGTTGCTTTTGGTACAGAATTTCATAAATAGCGCCGCCGCTCTCGCCCACGGTGAAGCTGCCAAATTCGGTAAAAATATTCGGCACGGGCACTTCGGCCTCTGCGCAGGAAATGTTTATTTGGTTTAAAATTTCGTCCACCATATATTGATAGTCATATTCAAAATGCAGCGAATTTTTTATGGGAAAACCACCGCCAATATTCAAGCTGTCCAGTGATGGGCATATTTTTTTTAGACGAACGTACACTTTTAAACATTTCACCAATTCATTCCAATAATACGCAGTGTCGCGAATACCTGTATTGATGAAGAAATGAAGCATCTTTAAATCTACGCGCTCGTTGTTTTTTATTTGTTCTTCGTAAAAGGGAATGATGTTTTTGTAACCAATTCCCAATCTGGAAGTATAGAATTCAAACTTTGGCTCTTCTTCGGAAGCGATGCGGATGCCAACATTGAAATGGCCCCCAATATTATCTGAAAGCAAGTCAATTTCTTCATAATTATCAATAATAGGAATGCAGTTTTCGTGGCCGTTGTTAATGAGTCTGGCAATGTTCGTAATATACTGTTCGCGTTTAAAGCCGTTGCAGATTACGTAGGTTTGGTTGGTAACCTTTCCTGTTTCCTTGAGGCTTTCCACTATATCAATATCAAATGCTGACGAGGTTTCAATGTGAATATCATTCTTTAAGGCCTCATTGAGAACGTGCTTGAAGTGTGAACTTTTTGTGCAGTAGCAATAATTGTAGGTGCCTTTGTAATTATTTTTTTTAATGCCTTCTGCGAACCATTTTTTAGCCAGATTTATATTTTCAGAAATCTTTGGAAGATAGGTGAACTTGAGCGGGGCGCCATATTTCTCTACAAGATCCATCAGATCTACGCCGTGAAATTCCAGTCCATTATCGCCCAGCCGGAACTCTTCCTGTGGAAAATAATAGGTTTGGTTAATTAAATCAATGTATTTGGTGTTCATTCTATAGTTTCGTTGATAAGTGTAAATTAAAAATTACCGTAATGTATTCTCCAAAAATAGAGAAGTATAACAAAAAATTAACTTGAAGATTACATGTGAATAGGCAAAGCGTTATGGATGAAACATTTGCCCAAAACCCGCTGCGTTACAGCTGTTGACAGAAAAAATGTGTTGTTCATTTAGAATCTATGTTTCCGAAATCTTTCAAAAACCAACCATTTTAGATATACTATTCTTTAAATATTTACGGTACAAATGTGCCAAAAAAAATTCAATAATTAATGAAAGGCAACTAAATTTCGTTTCCTTTAAATCATGCTGAACATACTGAGTTCCTTTTCAGTAACCGTTCTCCAACGGCCACGGGGCAAATCCTTTTTTGTCAATGGCCCTAAAGTAACACAATCTACGCGAACCACATCATACCCAAAATGCTCAAAAATAGTCCTGATTATGCTGTTTCCCGTATGCTTTATTTTTAGGCCAATTTCACTTTTTGGCGAATTGTCCACATAACTAATCTCTTCTACGGTTATCTCTTCCCCGGCAATGGTAAACCCTTCCTTTATTTTTTTAAGATGTTCGGCTTTCAGGTTTTTGTCCAGTTCAATATGAAAAAGACGGGCGATTCCCTTTTTTGAGAATTTTTGCACAAATTCGTCATCATTTGTGAAAAGAAGCAATCCCGTGGCATTTCGGCCCAAACGGCCAAAAGGTTTTATTTTTGCGGTGGTGGCGTTCGCTACCAAATCCATTACGGTCATTCCCTTTGCGTTGCTGTCGGTTGTGGCAAAACCCTTTGGTTTGTTCAGCAAAATGTACGTATTCGGTTCCGGGTTTAGACGGCGGCCGTCAAAACGAACGTCGTCTTTCAGCTGGACTTTATAGCCCATTTCATTGATTATTTTTCCATTTACGGTAACCAAACCGGTGGCTATATACGTATCGGCTTCGCGGCGCGAGCAAACTCCGCTGTTGGCAATGTATTTATTTAAGCGAATTCCATCTTCGGGATTGCTTTTTTTAACTGTTTGCACCGGTTTTTCCCGACGACCAATTTCCTTTCCCGTTTTGTCGAACTTCAACTTTGGTTTTGTGGGCTCCTGCGCGCGACCCTTAGTTTTTCTGGAATCATCAGCTTTTTGGGCAGCATTCTTCCGAGCCTCCGTTTTCTTGCGTGCGTTCTTCCCCGGCTTTTTGAAGTTTTTTTCTTTATCGTAATTGTCTTGTGGGCTCATCTATCATTTTTTGCAAAGGTAATGAAATTTAGTCCTCAGTCGCGGTTTTCAGTTTTCAGTAAAATGACTAAAATAGTACTGTTTTTTAGGAAAATATTTCTTTTAAAACCTTTAAATAATCAGCTCGTTTCCCAAGAAAATCCAATTCAGAAATATCGATGATTTTTATGTTTTCCGAATGCTGGTTTTTGATGAATTCCAAATAGCCCGCATTCAATTTTTGAAGATATTCGGCTTCAATGCGCTGTTCATAGTTGCGGCCGCGTTTTTTTATGTTTTCCAAAAGCCGATCTGTATTTTGGTATAAATAAACGTATAAATCGGGTTTTGGCAATTCTTTGTGCATAACGCCGAACAGCCTTTTATAAAGTGAAAACTCAACTTCGGGCAACGTTATTTGCGCAAAAATCAACGATTTATTTACGTCGTAATCTGAAATGACCGATTCCTTAAAAAGATCGAACTGTGCAATGTCATCCACCAATTGCTGATAACGGTCTGCTAAAAAAGACATTTCCAACGGAAAGGCATAACGCGCGGAATCTTCATAAAATTTTGGAAGAAATGGATTGTCCTTAAACCGTTCAAGAATTAATTTTGAATTGAAATCGGCGGCGATTTTTGAAGCCAAACTCGTTTTCCCGGCGCCAATATTCCCTTCAATTGCAATATAATTGAATTTAGAAATACCATAATCCTTCATCGGGTTGTTCAGCCATTTGGATTGTTTTTGGATTACGCTTTCATCCGTAGTTTCTGCCAAAAGTTCGATGGAATTTTTGCCCAAAACCGGATGTATTAATTGCGAATTGAGTTCTGCCAAAGGCTGCAAAACGAATTTTCGTTTCTCCATTTCGGGATGCGGTACGGTAAGTTTTTCAGTATTTAAAACCAAATCTTCAATAAAAATAATATCAATATCAATAGGGCGCGAAGCATAGGTTTTTGTAGCATTTCGCCTTCGGCCCATCGACTTTTCAATCTCCAAAATTTTTTTTAGGATTTTCGTTGGTTTCAATTCAGTTTTCATCCAAACGGCGCAGTTCAAAAAAGGATCGCCCTCAAAACCCATCGCGGGAGTTTCATACACCGACGAAATTTTAACCACGCTCCCCACTTCTTCAAACAATGAGTGGACCGCGTTTTGAAGATGCTCAAAACGGTTTCCCATGTTGCTTCCCAAGGACAGATATATATTTAGCGGTTTGATGGAATTTCCTTGTTTTAGTTTATAGTTATTGAAACCACATAACCCTCATTGCCGCGAACGTTAAAAACGGTATCGTCTTCAAAAAGGAGGTATTGCCCTTTTATGCCTTTTAAAATTCCTTCGTAAAAAGGACTTTTTTCAAGATTCAGCGGTTTTGGCCTTTCGGGATATTTTAAAACCGGGAATTGCAGGTTGGTTTCGGCATTGTTTTCCAAGTAATATTCGGCTGCTTCTGCGGGAATAAACTGTTTTAATTTATTTCGCCAATCCACCAAATTTTCATCTTTAATGTCATTTTTCAGCATCGTGCGCCAATTGGTTTTATCGCTTAAATGGCTCTTTAATGCAACTTCGGTGATTCCGGCCAGATAGCGGTTTGGAACTTCCACAATTTCAATGGCTTCGTGCGCGCCCTGATCGATCCAGCGGGTGGGAATTTGCGTTTTTCGGGTTACGCCCACTTTTATACTGCTACTGTTGGCAAGGTACACCACGTGCGGTTGCAGCTGCGCCCGTTTTTCAAATTCCAGGTCGCGTTCGGCAATATTGAGGTGCGCTTTACTTTTTTCAGGATTTATGACCCAATCCGCTGCTTGTGGAATTAAAAAAAAGCAGTCGTAACAATAACCCTGCCTATAAATTTTCTTTTGAAGCGAACAGTTCAAACATTGATAGCGCAGAAAATTGATGGAAACTTTTTTATCCAACAATTGATTTATGTGCAAAAAATCATTTTCAAAAACTAAATAATACTGAATTGGCGACCCGTTTTCAGTCTGCATTTTGGTGAGAACCCCTTCGTAATTCATTTAAGGAAAAATAGTTGTACCGAAAAATTTTCATTGAAAAATGCTGTTGAAGCACCACTCCAAAAAAGGAAATTTCGTAATTATAAAATCGTTATTTTTATAGCATAAAGATAGCGGAAAATTATGCCAATCCCCATAGTAAATTCCATTGCTTCGTGGTTTTTGAAGAAACGGTTCCACCAAATAGACCTTTTTCTGAAATATCCAATTGAAGTGCAGGAAGAACTCCTTTTCAGTTTGCTCCAAAAAGCAAAAAACACCGAAGTGGGCCGGCAATATGATTTCTCATCCATTAAAACCTATGCCGATTTTGCAGCACGAATTCCGGTAACTACTTATGAAGAAAACGAAGCGCGCATTGAGCGTGCGCGAAAGGGCGAAAGCAACATTTTTTGGCCCACTCCCATAAAATGGTTTGCAAAATCCAGCGGCACCACCAATGCAAAAAGCAAATTCATTCCCGTTACACACGATTCATTGGAAGATTGCCATTATGCCGCCAGTAAGGATTTGTTGTGCATGTACCTTAACAACAATCCAAATGCGCAATTGTTTTTGGGAAAGAGTTTGCGCCTGGGCGGAAGCAAAGAATTGTACCAAGAAAATGGAACTGTTTTCGGCGATCTTTCGGCAATTTTGATTGACAATATGCCTTTTTGGGCCGAATACAGCAGTACGCCCAGTAATGAAATTTCATTAATGGGCGATTGGGAAACCAAAATGCAGGCAATCGTTAATGAAACAATCAAGGAAAATGTAACCAGCCTTGCCGGGGTTCCCTCGTGGATGCTGGTTTTGCTGAACAATGTTATGGAAACCACGGGCAAGGAAAACCTTTTTGAAGTGTGGCCAAACCTTGAAGTCTATTTCCACGGCGGCGTAAACTTTGACCCATATATTGACCAATACAATAAACTGTTGCCAAAAAGTGATTTCCGGTATTATGAAATTTATAATGCTTCGGAAGGATTTTTCGCCATTCAAGATAGAAATAAAAACAAGGAATTACTATTGATGCTGGATTACGGTATTTTTTATGAATTTATCCCGATGGATGGCTACGGCACTTTCGAAGAAAAAATCATTCCTTTGAGCGATGTGGAGGAAGGAAAAAATTATGCCGTTGTAATTACCACCAATGCCGGACTTTGGCGCTACAAAATTGGCGATACCGTGCGTTTCACCTCAACTGACCCTTACCGAATAAAAGTAACCGGGCGCACAAAGCACCACATCAACGTTTTTGGCGAAGAATTGATAATCGAAAACGCCGAAACCGCACTGCGGAAGGTTTCGCAAATAACCAATGCCGAGATTGTTGACTATACCGTTGCACCCATTTTCATGAAAGGAAAAGAAAAAGGAGCACACGAGTGGATCATCGAGTTTAGGCTACCGCCCCAGGATTTAACGGTTTTTACCCAACTCCTAGATTCGGCGCTGATGGAAGTGAACAGCGATTATGAAGCAAAACGATATAACAATACAACACTGAACGCGCCAAAAATCCATTATGCTCGGGAACATCTTTTTTACGATTGGTTAAAGGAAAATAACAAACTCGGTGGGCAGCATAAAGTGCCGCGGCTTTCAAACACGCGCGATTATTTGGAGGAACTTTTGCATTTAAACAACAATTATTAGCACACGAAACTACTATTTCAACATTTGCAAAGTGCCGTAAAACGGGCGTTTTGACCACTTCATCGAAGCCTTTTTCCAGAAAATGTATTTCAACGAATTTAAAGGTTGGTTCAACTAATACTTTTGTGTTCGCTTTACTTCCGAAGTACTTTTGCCTTATAAATTCAATATTATTAGGGATGGGACGGTTTATTTCCATGGTGTGTTTTTTAGCTTTTATAGTTATGTTTTCCTCTTGTGCAACTACAAATGCGGCAAAGGAAAATGAAGTTGTGGGCTACAATTTGAAAAGCAAAAAGGAACAGATGCAGCAGAAAATACTTCATTCAAAAAATAAGACGCTTATTGCGTGCCAATAAACCATTTCAGATTTCTTTCCCGAAAATGACACTAAACTTCAAATGAACGTGCAAAATTTCAAACTCCATAAGTCTGTTGTTTTATTTTTTGCGTTCGTTTTTATTTTATCCTGCAGCCCGGATGAAAAGGATGAAACAATATCCGGAAACGATTTAATTGGCGAGTGGCAAAGAAGCGATTTCAGCAATGAGTTTGAATACAGACTAATCTTTAATCCAAACACTGGTTATGAAATCCAAACCGAGGGAGACATTGCGGGAGGCACTGCAATTTCAAGCCTCGTCACTTTTGATTGGACTACAACCAATGCTGTATTGACAATGGATTTTGATGGGGAAATTATAACTACAACCTTCGCCATAAATGCGGAAGGGAAGCTATTCTTAAACGATATAACCAATTTGCATTTCATTAAAATCAATGAATAAAAAAACATCGGGAATTGCCGATGTTTTTAGCTCAATGAATGCTTTTCGATCTTCTATGAAACCGCTTTGAGACTTTTAATGGTTGATTTGTTCAGTTTATCCTCGGCGTATTCCTTGGTTACGTGCAAGGTTTTGTCGTCCGTCCCGGGAAGCTCGAACATAGCGTCGGTCAGAACGGCTTCACATAAAGAACGCAAACCACGGGCACCCAGTTTATATTCAATGGCTTGTTCCACAATGAAATCCAACGCTTCCTCTGTTATCACAAAATCAATTCCATCCATTTCAAACAGCTTTTTGTACTGTTTAATGATTGCGTTTTTAGGTTCGGTAAGGATTGCGCGAAGCGTTTCCTTGTCCAATGGATTCATATATGTCAAAACCGGAAGACGGCCAATTATCTCAGGAATCAATCCAAAATCCTTTAAATCCTTTGGAATAATATAACGGAGCATATTGTCTTTCTCCATTTGGTTTTCCTTCACCGAAGCAGTAAAACCAACCGCTTGCAAATTCAACCGTTTTGAAATGTGGCGCTCAATACCATCAAAGGCACCGCCGGCGATGAAGAGAATATTTTCGGTATTTACTTCAATGAATTTTTGGTCGGGATGCTTTCTTCCCCCTTTTGGCGGAACGTTTACGGTTGTTCCTTCCAAAAGTTTCAACAATGCCTGCTGAACGCCTTCGCCGCTTACATCACGGGTTATTGAAGGGTTGTCGCTCTTTCGGGCTATTTTATCAATTTCGTCAATAAAGACGATTCCGTTTTCGGCCTTTTCGAGGTTGTAGTCGGCGGCCTGCAATAAGCGCGTTAAAATACTTTCTACATCTTCACCAACGTAACCCGCCTCGGTCAAAACGGTTGCGTCAACAATGGCGAGCGGCACATTCAACATGCGCGCAATGGTTTTTGCGATCAATGTTTTTCCGGTTCCGGTTTGCCCAACGATGATGATGTTGCTCTTTTGAATTTCAATATCGTCATCGGATTTTGGTTGGAGCAGCCTTTTATAGTGGTTGTAAACCGCGACTGACATTACTTTTTTGGTAAATTCCTGCCCGATTACATATTCATCCAAAAAGGCTTTGATGAGTTGTGGTTTTTTCAGCATTAAATCCTTTGACAGATCGTTATTGCCGGAATGCAGTGCTTCCTCAATTACAATTCCGTGGGCCTGCTCAATGCAACGGTCGCAAATGTGGGCGTCCAAACCTGCAATTAGCAGGTTTGTTTCGGCCTTTTTTCGACCGCAAAATGAACATTCTAAATCTTCTTTTGCCATTTTGTTTTGTTTGGAGGATTTTGGGTTTAGTTTCGTGTCAAAATTTCATCAATCATTCCGTATTCCAAAGCTCTATCTGCCTTCATCCAATAATCGCGATCACTATCCTCATAAACCTTTTCGTAGGTTTGTCCGGTGTGTTTGGCTATTATTTTATAAAGTTCTTCTTTCAATGTGATAATTTCACGTGCCGTAATTTCAATATCGCTGGCCTGCCCTTGCGCGCCGCCCAAAGGTTGGTGAATCATCACCCGCGAGTGCGTCAAACCGCTGCGTTTTCCTTTTTCGCCGGCGCACAAAAGAACCGCTGCCATGGAAGCCGCCATTCCGGTACAAATGGTTGCAACATCTGGTTTTATGAATTGCATGGTGTCATAAATTCCAAGGCCAGCATAAACGCTTCCGCCGGGAGAATTTATGTAAATCTGGATATCGCGCGCGGCATCGGTACTCGCCAAAAACAGCAATTGCGCCTGCACAATGTTTGCGACTTGATCGTTGATTCCGGTGCCGAGGAAAATGATGCGGTCCATCATCAGGCGTGAAAAAACATCCATCGCCACTGCGTTCATTTGGCGTTCTTCAATAATATTTGGGGTCAAGTTCACCGGGTACATGCTGCTTATGATTTGGTCATAATACATATTGTTGATGCCCTGATCCTTTATAGCAAAGTTTCTGAATTCGTTACTGTAGTTCATAAATATTCTATTCCTATTTTAAATACTGAGGTTTTGGGATTCCTGCCTGCGCAAGAATGGAAAAGGCGTTAAATTAAAATAATTCAACGCCTAAAGATAACTATTTATTCGCTGAAATTAGGCGTAGGCTTCCTTAATGAATTTATCGTAAGTAACCTCTTTGATCTTCAATTTTGCGTTTTCCTTAAAATAATCCAACAATTTATTTGTGTTCAATTGCTCGCTCAAACGCTGTACTTCTTCTTTGTTTGAAAGAATTCTCGCGGCGATGGATTCCAATTCCTCTTCCGAAGGGTTGGTTTGCCCAAACTGCGCCATTTGTCCCTTTATCATATTTTTTGAAAAGTCTTTCAACTCGTCAAAAGTTACCTGCAGCTTGTTTTCCGCACGAAGTTTTCCCTCGATCAATTGGTAGCGAAGTCCTTTTTCGCTCCTTTCATATTCTGCTTTTGCGTCTTCCTCAGAGAGTCTTTTTTCGCCGCTCATGGCTATCCAACGTTGTAAAAATTCTTTCGGAAGGTCGAATTTTGTGTTATCGATCAATGAATCCACAACATCGTTCAACAATTTTTGGTCGCTTTGTTGTGCAAATTGGCCTTCAGCATCTTCCTTTATTTTCGCTTTCAGTCCTTCTTCGGAAGTAACTACGCCTTCGCCGAACAATTTATCGAACAGGTCTTGGTTCAGTTCGGCCATTTCACGTTTGTTCACTTCATCGATTTTGAAGGAAACCTCAATATCCAAGCCGTGCGCATCGTCGTGGGAAACGCCAAAATATTTCTGGTTGTCGTGGTCATCGGCGAACATTCCTTTTGTTTTCAACGTAACCGTATCGCCTACTTTTGCGCCAATTAAGCTTTCCAATTGCTTTTTCCCGGCAATTTCATCTGTGGAAAGTGTGGTTTTCTTTTCGATTTCTTTTTCGGTTGAAGTGAAAGTCCCGGTGATTTCGTCACCTTTTTCCACCTCGTTTTTCGAAATTAATTTGCCGTATTGTTTGCGGATGGTCTTTACTTGATTGTTGAGCATCTCTTCATCTGCAACAATTTTATAGTGTACCACTTCCTTTCCCTTCAGGTCTATTTCAAATTCGGGGGCGAGGCCCAATTCAAATTCAAAAGAATAATCATCGGCATCCCAATTTATATCAGCTTCGTTCTTCGGAAGGGGATTTCCCAAAACGTCCAATTTTTCTTCGGTAAGATATTTATGGAGCGCGTCCTGCAAAAGTTTGTTTACTTCCTCCACCAAAACGGCTTTTCCGTATTGTTTTTTGACCATTCCCATGGGAATATGTCCCTTTCTAAAACCGGGAATATTGGCGGTTTTTCGGTAATCATTCAATACTTTTTCAACCTTTTCAAAATAATCGCCTTTTGAAACCTCTACGGTAAGTACCGCATTTAGTTTATCAATTTCTTTTTTTGTAATGTTCATGTTTTCTCTTCTGAATTTCGGGATGCGAAAGTACGGTTTTTTACAAAACTCGGCAAACAATTGCAAAACTGTTCTACCCCAGCTTATTTGTCTTCGGGAAGGATTGAAAACAATATGGACTGAAACAGCGATAGCAACAAACTAAACAATAATGCCCACCAAAAGGAAACAACCGTGAAACCCTCCACAAAATAACCGGCCAACAAAATAATGGCTGCGTTAATAACCAAGAGGAACAATCCAAAAGTGATGATGGTAATGGGCAGGGTTAAAAGTACGAGAATGGGTTTTATCAGCAACCTCAACAGGGCGATGACAACTGCCACAATTATAGCTGAACCAAATCCATCTACAAAAATGCCGGGAAGAATTTTTGCCAATAGAACAACGGCAAAAGCGGTGAGAAGTAACTTTATGATTAATTTCATTTGAATGGTTTTTTAAATTTTTAATCTATCCTTTTAAAGTAAAAATAAAAAAACCGCCATAAAATTTTGGCGGTTTTTGAAATCTTTACAAATGGCTCTCTTAATTATTTGAAATTGTAATTGTGCCGTAATTCCCAATGTGGACTTTCGGGATGCTGGCATCATACGTTTCGTTGATAGCGTTTATAATTAAATTGGCAGTATAGGCATATCCTCTTGGGGTGGGATGCACACCGTCCAATGAAAATGTACCTCCAGTAACAAATTGTGAAGTAAGTACCCCGCCATCATACGGAATCCCTCCATTTGCTACTCTGGCCAAGGCGGCTTTTACATCCACGAACGCAAGATTTTTTGCGCCGGCGATTGCTTGAATTGTGGCATTGTATGCAGTGCTCGCGGCAGTTATGCGCGCCTGTTCTGACCGGGCAAGCACATATTGGTCTGTTAAAGGAATGGACACGCCAATTACCCCTTGAGGGTTGTTTGGATCGGGGGTTGTTCCCAAAACGGAGGAGGCAGTCAAAACTATTAGGTCATCCGGTTTAACTTGCCGCAATTGGCCCAAAAGTGTTGCCAATGGAGCAGGCAAACTAAATGGAGGACCCTGTAAAATAGCGGTGATATCCGTAAGGTCATCATCGGTCATTATAGGAAAATTTTGGCCTGCGGAAAAATTGATCATTCTAAGTGCAGCTTCTTCAGGAGTAATAATCCCCATACCAGCCAAACCTGGTAATACTTGGGTGTTATAAGCTGCAAATTGGGCATTTAGCGCTCCGGCTGTGGCAGCATCCAATGGAATTGCGTTGGTGGGTACGGTAGTAAAGTAAGGGATGGAAGTCACCTCTGGGATGTTTATTAAAACACCCTTAGCGCCCGTTCCCGTCAGTGCATCAACCTGTTGGCTATAAACCATCGCAAACACATTGGGATCTGTTATGTCATTAGGACCATAAGAGAGAGGGTCAAAGTTTCCTGTTTGGTCAACGCCCGACCCGCCGGATGTGGCGTAGCTCAAAATGTCATTGTTTCCAATCCACAAACTGAAGAATGTTGGGTTTTGTGCAACTGCATCACCAATTACCGTTGCGTTTTCGCTACTGGCAAAACGAACGAAATAAGGATTGGCCGCTCCGGCCGGAACGCCCGCTATATTTCCATACCCTGGGGCGATCAAATGGAAACTCTTTGCACCTGGAACTCCCATATTGTTATAAGTGCTTGGCAAATGGTTCGCAATATCAGTGGATGGGGTACCTTCAAGTCTTACCGGACCCGGATTTCCATGGGCATCAACGGCCAAAATAAATCTGTTTTCTGCAATTTGGTTTCCATTTAAAAGCAAACCCCCAACGTTATCATTCATCAACGGTTGATAGAACTCACCGCCTCCGGCAAAGCCAAATTGTTGGGCCATAATGTTGGGGTAGCTATTTCGTTGGCCAGTTATGTATAACGCGCCATCAGCATAACCAGCTGTTAGGGAGTTACCGACTGCAACATATTTTGAAAGATCTGCCAAGCCGCTACTGTAGAAACCATCTTCCGTTACGGGGCTGTCAAATTCTGGATCGCAGCTTATCAAGCTTAGGGCTAAAAACGCGAGTGTATATTTAAGTAAGTTTTTCATCTTTTAAATTTTTTTTACAATTATAATTTATATGTAAGACCCAATCCTGGCACAAAAGCATTGGTTTTATAGGTACCGCTGAATGGAACCGCTACACCGTTCTCGAAATAATAATTATAGGAGGCATCAACTTCCTTATAATGTGAATAAAGGAAGGAAGCGTCTATCTGCAAATGTTCGCCTATGTTTACGGTTAAACCGGCGGTAAAGTTGTTGCTATCGTTCCGTGGGGTTTCCGGTGCGAAATATCCATCACGAACGGGAGATTCATCAAAATAATAACCTGCTCTAAGCGTAAACATTTTCGTGGCATCATATTGCATCCCAAAACGATAGATAGAGGCATTTTTATAATTCCGTGCATTCTTTGAATCTGGAACATCTTCATTTACAAAATCAATGTCCAAGGAATTGTACACGTCCCAATAGGCGCGGTTATAATCAAAGGCAAAGGTCCAATTTTCGCAGAAATCATAAGACATTCCCACGGTCATCTCTGCCGGCATCGGCAATGAGGCCGACATCCCAGTGTTTTGGAAGGGGGTCAATGGGGAATTTGGTATATTCTCGAAAGTTGCGTCTCCATCTTCGGCGTTCAAAATAATTTGAGAACGATAGGTTGCGCCAATATGCAAATTTTCGGTAGGATTAAACATAGTGCTTGCCACCCAGCCCCAGTTGCTAACGCCACTTGCGTCAATTGTTACATTTGCCCTGTTTCCGTCAAGATCGGTTAGGGTCCGGTTGAGGTTTCGGTTAAAATTCACCGATCCGGTAACATAAATCGGCCCTCCTCCAAAGCTCAATTTATCGTTTATCTTAAAAGAAACCGTGGGCTGGATGTAAATAGCCTGAAGGTCAATATTGTTCACCAGATGTGAACCGGCCCAATCATCCTCATATTCAACGGCACTGCCGTATGGAGTGTAAACACCGAGGCCGAAAGCCAGCCAATCTGTAGCTTTATAGGAAACATAGGCATAAAGGGGTGTCCCAACTGGGCTGTCGGTTCGTGCATTTGCGCCGGTATGGGTGTCTTGGTAGGCTATGTTTGAAAAGACCCCATAAGCTCCCAGGGAAACATTGAATTTTTCATCCAGATACACCAATCCGGCCGGATTAAAGAATACCAGTTCACTGCTGTTGATTACTGCAACGCCCGTATGGCCCATGGCTAAGGATTTGTTTCCTTGAAGGCTCACACGGTAGCCCCCAGCGTAGGCAATACAACCTACAAGTGCAAAAAGGGTAAGAAATACTACTTTTTTCATAATGAATTTTTCTTTTGAATTAATTTCTGAAGTTGAGGGATTGTTGTTGTATTTATTTCTTATGCGTGCATAGGAAATGTTCTTACAATAATATAAAAAAATAACAACAATTTAGTCTTTTTTAAAAAGTTTTAATTACCCAAAAAAATAATATTTAAACTTTCTTTAGTCGGCACCGACCAAAAAATTTTCGACAAGGCTATAAAACCCGTCCGGATTTTCCGCATGTAGCCAATGGCCGGCCTCTGGCACTATTTTTATTTGGGCCTTGGGAAAATGCTTCTCGATCAAAAAAGTATCGTTTTGATCAATATAGCCACTTTTTGCGCCTCGAAGAAAAAGGGTTTTTCCGTTGAAACGGGCGCTTTCGTCCAGCGCCTTCCCTATTTCTTCTATTTTTTCTGCAAGAACGGGAAGGTTTACGCGCAGCCCCAATTCATCCTTTTTCTTTCGATACATATTTTTTAGAAGGAATAATCGTGTTCCTTCGTCCCTAATATATTCCGAAAGAATCTGCGCTGCCTCGCCGCGTGATTTTATTTTTGAAAAATCAAGCATTGAAAGCGCCTTCAATATGTCTTGATGGTGCGGCGGATAGGATTTTGGGCCAATATCGGCAACTATCAATTTGGAAACCATTTCAGGATAATTCGCGGCAAACTGCATGGCAACCTTTCCGCCCAAGGAATGCCCCAGCAGGACTATTTCGTTCAGATTGTTCTCTTTGCAATAGTTTTTTAAATCCTCAGCCATAATTTCAAAGGAAAATTCATCGCTGTGAAAACTGCGGCCGTGATTTCGCAAATCCAAAAGGTGGACTTCATAATTTTCTTCGGCCCATCTATTGCCGAGGGTTTTCCAATTATCCCCCATTCCCAAAAACCCGTGGAGGATGAGGAAAGGTGTGCCAGAACCAAATATTTGAGAATGTAGAATCATTAGCTTAAGTTT
This sequence comes from Aequorivita soesokkakensis, assembly GCA_040394975.1. Lineage (GTDB taxonomy): Bacteria > Bacteroidota > Bacteroidia > Flavobacteriales > Flavobacteriaceae > Aequorivita > Aequorivita soesokkakensis_A. The sequence goes on along the minus strand of JBEBRF010000026.1, from coordinate 6,566 downwards.
TTTAAATATTGTGAAATAACGTTTTCCAACCCAAAATAAAGGGCTTCGCAGATAAGCGCATGCCCAATGCTTACTTCCAAAAGGTTTGGAATATTGTCCTTAAAAAATTTACTGTTTTCCAAAGAGAGATCGTGCCCCGCATTGATGCCCAAATTTAGGGAATGTGCCAAGATTGCGCACTCGGTATAGAGCCGCACGGCTGCTTTGTTGCCAAGGGAATATTGTTTTGCAAATTCTTCGGTGTAGAGTTCTATTCTATCAGTTCCTGTTTTGGCGGCCCCTTCCATCATTTTCAGGTTGGGATCTACAAATATGGAGGTTCGGATATTGTTCCGCTTAAATTCTGAAATAACCTCGGTTAAATAATCTCGATGTTTTACGGTGTCCCAGCCGGCATTGGAGGTTATGGCATCAACGGCATCTGGCACAAGCGTTACTTGCGTAGGTTTAATTTGCAATACCAACTCAATGAAATTGTCCATCGGGTTGCCTTCAATATTATATTCGGTGAATACAAGCGGCTTTAAATCCAATGCATCCTGATAGCGAATGTGCCGCTCATCTGGCCGCGGATGGATGGTAATTCCCTGGGCGCCAAATTTCTGGATATCCTGTGCAACCCTCAGAAGATCGGGAACATTGCCTCCGCGGGCATTGCGCAACGTGGCTATTTTATTTATGTTTACGCTTAACTTTGTCATTTCCTTGTGTTAGAATTAACAAAAATACAAACCTTCATACAGGTAGTGAACCTTTATTTTGAGTAATTTGCAATCAAAAAGAAATTAACGATGGAAACGCAGAATTATATTATCAATGATATTGAACCGCTGGACGTTTCTGCGACAATCAAGGAAGTGCAGACGGTCTTCAATCAGCTCACATATTCCCATGTGCCGGTAGCGAAGGACGGACACTACGTAGGCTGTGTTTCGGAAAACGACGCATACTGTTTCGACAACAAAAAATCATTGAATGATTTTCAATATGCCATAGAACCTTTCCACGTGCTTTTGGATGCCAATTGGCTGGACATTTTAGAGGCGTTCGCATTGAACAACAGCAATATTATGCCTGTACTGGGGCCAGAAAACAACTATTTGGGCTATTATGAATTGGGCGATATTATGAGCCTTTTTAATAATACCCCATTCCTGAATGAAACCGGGGGCATTATAATTATTGAAAAAGGAATGCAGGATTATTCGTTCAGCGAAATATGCCAAATTGTTGAATCCAACGGCACCCGGATTTTTGGTGTTTTCATTTCGAAAATTGAAGATGAGACGGTACAGTTTACCCTGAAAGTGGGGCATACCGCAATAAACAGCATTGTTCAAACATTCCGAAGGTATAATTACAACGTGATCAGCCACCACGAAGAAGATAAATTTTTGGAAGACCTAAAAGAACGGTCTGAGTATTTGGACAAATACCTTAATATATAATAGCCCAAAAAACAAAATCCCTTGCACCAAAATCCATCAACAGATTCAAATTTATTTAAATGAAAATAGGAATCTTCGGCCAGTTTTATCACGACAATTCTGAAATTTACATTCAAACGTTGCTCGATGCGCTCCAAAAAAAGGAAGCCGAAGTACTTATTGAAGCAAATTTTTTGAGGATCATAAACCAAAACCAAGACATTACCAAAAACTTCTCGGGTTTTTCAACATTTACGCAGCTGGACCGCAGCTTTGATCTTTTTTTCAGTATTGGCGGGGACGGCACCATTCTAAAGGCCGTAACTTTTGTGGCAGATCTGGACATTCCCATTGTAGGGATAAACACCGGAAGATTGGGTTTTTTGGCAACCATCCAAAAGGAAGAAATTACCGAAAGCCTGAACCAAATTTTAGAGGGAGCCTACACCATTTCGGAAAGAAGCTTGCTTACGGTGGCGGCTATGCCGGAGAGCGGCGAAATTATGCCCCTGAATTTTGCCTTAAATGAAATCGCCGTAAGCCGGCGCAACACAACTTCAATGATAAAAGTGGAAACAATGGTGAATGACAATTACCTTACCAGCTATTGGTCTGACGGCTTGATTGTTGCCACCCCCACAGGCTCCACCGGTTATTCCTTAAGTTGTGGCGGTCCCGTAATTGATCCACAGGCCACCAATATTGTACTGACGCCCATTGCGCCACACAATCTTAACGCCCGCCCTTTGGTACTCCCAGATTCCTCTGAATTGTCCTTAAAGGTTTCGGGAAGGGAAAACACTTTTTTGCTCTCCATGGATTCACGCATTGCCACTTTGGAAAACGAAACCACCCTCATTGTCAAAAAAGCCCCATTTACCATTAAACTATTGCAACTTCACGACGACAGTTTTATAAAAACACTCCGCAAAAAACTTCTGTGGGGCGAGGACAAACGGAACTAAACAATAAAATCCTTCAAAATTTGTTAATCAACAGATACTAATTGGCCGGCAATCATGTTAAGCCAAGTTAATTCTTATATTTGCAAACTTTTAAAGTATATGAAGTATTTCACTACTGTTTTTTTTATACTCTTAACTGTGTTTTATGCGCATTCCCAGACTTACGAGATTGGTGCAATGATAGGAGGCGCCAACTATATTGGCGACGTGGGAAGCACCAGTTATATCAACCCGAACACCTTGGCGGTTGGCGGTATATTTAAATGGAACCGAAGCGCCAGACATGCTTTTAGAGGCTCGGTGCTCATTGCAAATGTTAGCGGTGATGACCTAAAAAGCTCCAATAACCGGAGGGAGCAGCGAGGGTATTCATTCAACAACACAATAAAAGAGCTGTCCATCGGAATAGAATATACCTTTTGGGAATTTGACGTCCATGCCCAGAAATCCATTTCGGCACCATATCTATATACTGGGCTTACAGGGTTTAGCTATGGCGCGCTGCGGAAAAATTCCAGAAACAGCATTGTTAAATATGATAATGCCTTGAGCGTTGCAATTCCAATGGTTATAGGCTATAAAGCCACCTTGGGCCAAAATGCCATGATTGGTTTTGAAATTGGCGCCCGCTATACTTTCACGGACGACCTTGACGGAAGCAACCCAGTGAAATCACTTTCAGAGGACGAAGACTTGAAATTCGGCAACACAAATAGTGATGATTGGTACGTATTTACTGGAATAACAGTTACTTTTGCCTTCGGAAGGAAGCCTTGCTATTGTAACTTTTAGACGAAGATGGACCACATTGATAAAAACAACCTGCCCCAGCACCTCGCCATTATTATGGACGGCAACGGGCGTTGGGCCAAGCAGAAAGGCCTTTTCCGGTCCATGGGCCATGAAAACGGCACCAAGGCAGTTCGGGAAATTGTGGAAGGATGTGCCGAAATGGGGATTCCCTTTTTAACCCTTTACGCCTTTTCCACCGAAAACTGGAACCGCCCCAAAATGGAAGTGCAATTGTTGATGAACCTGTTGGTCTCTTCCCTTAAAAAGGAAATAAAAACGCTTCAGGACAACCAGATAAAACTAAACGCAATTGGCAATTTGGAAGCCCTTCCCCAAAAGGCCCACCGAGAACTGCTGGGGGTCATAGAAAAAACAAAAAACAACTCCCGAATGACGCTCACCCTTGCCCTGAGCTACGGCTCTCGGGAAGAAATTACAAAAACAATTAAGGAGATTAGTCTTAAAGTTAAAAATAACCTAATTTCGCCGCGCGATATTGATGAAACGGTAATAAATAATCATCTTTACACGCAAAATTTACCAGATGTAGATTTATTGATCCGCACCAGTGGCGAGCAGCGCATCAGCAACTTTCTGCTTTGGCAAATAGCGTACGCCGAACTGTATTTTACTGAAACACTTTGGCCGGATTATACAAAAACCCATCTTTGTGAAGCAATTTTAAATTATCAAAACAGAGAAAGAAGATTTGGAAAAACCAGTGAACAACTTAACCCATAGTTCCCTATTGCATAGTTACAGAAAATCTTGTTGTATTTTATTATTTACAATACTTTCCGTTTTTACTCTTCAGGCACAGCAAAAAGAACTTGACAGCGGAAAAAAATACACCCTAAACAACATAACCGTCTCAGGAGCACAGAGCTTTAATGAGCTTACCGTGATTGCCTTTACCGGCCTAAAAAAAGGAGACCGCCTTTACATTCCCGGGGAAAAACTCAGCCAGGTAACCAAAAAACTTTGGGAGCAAGGCCTCTTTAGCGACATTGCATTCTATGTAACAAACATAGACGGAGATAACGTAGATCTGGAATTATATATAGTAGAACTGCCAAAACTACACGAAGTCACCATAAAGGGCAAAGGAATTCGCAAGGCAAAACAAAAGGAAATAATTAAGGATAACGACCTTACTGCAAATACCAAAATCACAAAAAACCTCTTAAACACCACTAAAAACTACATAACCAACAAATACAAAAAGGAAGGTTTTTACAACACACAAGTCACCATTGCCACCCCACCCGTTATTGATTCCACAGGGACCGAGATATCGCAGGATATGAACATTTCCATCGATAAAGGAAAACGCGTGAAAGTAAAGAAAATCAATTTTGAAGGCAATGAACAGTTCACTGATGGCAAGCTGCGCCGCGCCATGAAAAAAACGAAACGCAAGAATTTTGTCCGGGTCTGGAAACGTTCAAAATTTACGGAAGAAGGTTTTGAGGAAGACAAAGAGTCCATTCTAAAAAAATATAAAGCAAACGGCTACCGCGACGCCCGCATAATCAGTGACACGCTAAGACGCATTGACAATAAGAATGTGGCCTTGGACATAAAACTCGAGGAAGGCGATAAATATTATTTCGGAGAAATCAAATTCATTGGCAATAGCGTTTTTACAGACAACCAGCTGCGCCAGCTTTTGGGAATAAAGGAAGGCGATGTGTACAACGGAGTGTTATTGCAAGAGCGCATTCAAGACGAATCAGCCCCAGACGCTGAAGATATAACCAATCTTTACCAAAACAATGGGTACCTCGCCGCACGAATAAACCCCGTAGAAGTAGCCGTGCGAAACGATACCATAGATTTTGAAATCAGGATAATGGAGCGTAACCTGTTCTATTTTGACCACGTTACCGTTGTTGGAAACGACCGAACCAACGATCACGTTATTTACAGGGAATTGCGCACCCGCCCAGGCCAAAAATACAGCAAGCGCGATGTTATCAGAACCATTCGCGAGTTAGGCCAATTGGGCTTCTTTGACCCAGAGCAACTTTCGCCAAACTTCAAAAAAGTGGATGAAAACAACGGACTTGTTGACTTAGAATACTCCGTAGTTGAAAAAGGCTCAAGCCAGATTGAACTTCAGGGAGGTTATGGCGGTGGCGGCTTTGTGGGCACATTGGGCCTTTCGTTCAACAATTTCTCTCTTCGAAATCTTTTTAACCTTAAGGCCTACAAGCCGTTGCCAATGGGCGATGGTCAAAAATTATCCCTTCGGGCCCAGGCCAGCAGTTACTATCAAACATATAGTCTGTCGCTTACCGAGCCGTGGCTGGGAGGCAAAAAACCGGTGCAATTATCCACCTCATTTTCACACACAATCCAGAACTATTACGATTATAACAACAGACAGGCAGACAGGTCCCGCAGTTTCACAATAACAGGCGGTTCCATAGGGCTGGCAAAAAAGGTAACCTGGCCGGATGATTACTTTGTGTTCTCAAACGCCATAAGTTTCCAACATTACAATCTTGATAATTACAATACGGGGCTCTTCACCTTTGGAGATGGGTATTCCAATAACCTGGCATACACCATTGGCATAAGCAGAAACAATACCGCCACTAACCCCATTTATCCTATCCAAGGCTCAGACTTCAGCATCACCGCGAAATTAACGCTGCCCTATTCCGCCTTTAACAATGTGGACTACAAAGCGCTGGCGCTGGAAAGAGCCCAACTGGAACCTGTTACCCGAACAGATCCCAATTACGTTGACGCTACCCAGCGCATTTCTGCAATTGACCAAGAGCGTTTCAAATGGTTGGAATATTATAAAATAAAGTTTAAAGGCACGTGGTACACCCGTCTTTATGAAAAATTGGTCCTTCGGACGAACACGGAATTTGGATTTTTGGGAGCCTACAATCAAGAAAGAGGCGTACCGCCATTTGAAAGATTCTTTTTGGGCGGTGACGGGTTGGGCGCCTACAGTCTGGACGGACGAGAGATAATTCAATTACGGGGATACCCCAACCAATCGTTATCAAGTGTTGACGGAAATACGATTTATAATAAATTTTCGTTAGAGGTAAGATATCCTGTTACCCTTGCCCAGATGGCTTCCATATATGTACTCGGTTTTGCAGAAGGCGGTGCCTCTTTTGAGGGTTTCAAGGACTACAATCCTTTTCAGCTAAACCGTTCCGCTGGCGCAGGATTACGTATATTTATGCCGGCATTTGGACTGTTGGGAATCGATTTCGGGTATGGATTCGACCCCCTTTTGGGCGGAACAGAACCCAATGGTTGGCAAACCCACTTTATCATTGGGCAACAATTTTAAAAACTGGCACGATATTTTCTTAAACAACAACCAAATAATATGAAGACAAAAAAAATACTC
>JBEBRF010000025.1:0-25563 GCA_040394975.1 Aequorivita soesokkakensis | reverse complement strand
GATTATATGGAAACGGAGCAATTTCAGCAAGCTCTAAAAATCCTAAAGAAAATAGCAACGGAACAGCGCACCGCAATTATGTGTTCCGAAGCCGTGTGGTGGAGCTGCCACCGCTCGCTCATTGCAGATATTTTAAAAGTTGAAGGCTGGAAAGTAATGCATATAATGAATGAAAAAAAGGCCACTGAACATCCCTACACCCAACCCGCGAGAGTGGTTGATGGGAAATTGGACTATTCTAAAAAGACTTGAGATGTGAGATTTGAGATTTGAGACATTTTGATATAGTGAATCATATGTTTTGTATCTCTTGTCTCTTGTCTCAAATCTCATGTCTCATGTCTAAAATCTAAATTAAACTATGCACGCATAATAAATTTTCGTATCTTTGGATTTCCACATTTTAAAATTTCAATGAAGGAAAAACATAAAGAGAAAACAATAGATTATATCCTGCGCTCCACTTGGATGAGCGTTACCAAAATGTACAACGAGGAAGCTGGAAAAAAAGGAAGCACCATGGCCACGGGTTTTGCATTGATAAGTATTGATCCCGAAGAAGGAACCCCATCAACCGCCTTGGGACCAAAAATGGGAATGGAGGCCACAAGCCTCTCGCGAACCTTAAAATCGATGGAGGAAAAAGGGCTGGTAGAAAGAAGGCCAAACCCCGACGATGGGCGCGGCGTACTCATTCATTTAACGCCCTTCGGGAAGGAAATGCGCGATTTTTCAAAAACTGTGGTCTTGGGTTTTGACGAAGCCGTGCAAGAAAATGTTTCCGCAGAAGACCTACAAACCTTTAGAAAAGTGGCAAACACCATAAACGAATTGATAAACTCAAGAAAAATATACGAGTAATTAATGTAGAATTCAGAACTCATAACTCTGAACTCATAACTCATAACTAAAAAAAATGTCAAAAAGAAGAATCAATAAAGTAGCGGTAATCGGTTCCGGAATTATGGGAAGCGGCATCGCCTGCCATTTCGCCAACATCGGCGTGGAGGTTTTGTTGCTGGACATCGTTCCGCGCGAGCTTACCGATGATGAAAAGAAAAAGGGTTTAACACTCGAAGACAAAGTGGTTCGAAACAGGATTGTGAACACTGACCTTCAAAAAGCTATAAAAAGCAACCCTGCCCCACTCTATCACAAGGATTTTGCAAAGCGCATTTCTACAGGGAATTTAGAGGACGATATTTCAAAAGTAAATACCGCCGATTGGATTATTGAAGTGGTAATCGAGCGTTTGGACATCAAAAAGCAGGTTTTTGAAAACCTCGATAAACACAGAAAACCGGGCACGCTCATTACTTCCAACACTTCGGGAATCCCTATAAAATTTATGAGCGAAGGCCGAAGTGAGGATTTCCAGAAACATTTCTGCGGCACCCACTTTTTCAATCCGCCGCGGTATTTAAAGTTGTTCGAAATTATTCCCGGGCCAAATACTTCAAAAGAAGTTTTGGATTTTCTGAACGGTTACGGCGAAAAATTCCTCGGAAAAACTACCGTAATCGCAAAAGACACGCCTGCTTTTATAGGAAACAGAATTGGAATCTTTGGAATACAAAGCCTTTTCCACCAAGTGAAGGAAATGGGACTTACGGTTGAAGAAGTAGATAAATTGACCGGTCCCGTAATTGGCCGCCCAAAATCCGCAACCTTCCGCACGGTTGATGTTGTCGGGTTGGACACTTTGGTGCACGTTTCCAAAGGCATTTATGAAAACGTTCCCGAAGACGAGGAACACGGCATTTTCCAAATTCCCGGTTTTATTGATACTATGATGGAAAAGAAATGGCTGGGCAGCAAAAGCGGGCAAGGTTTCTATAAAAAAGTGAAAAATGACGACGGCAGTAGTGAAATACTTTCGCTGGATTTGGAAACTTTGGAATATAGAAAAGGTAAAAAAGCTTCTTTCGGCACTTTGGAAAAAACAAAATCGGTTGAAAAAGTTACGGAGCGTTTTCCAATTCTTATTGAAGGCGACGACAAAGCAGGGGAATTCTACCGAAAGAATTTCGGGGCAATGTTCGCCTATGTTTCCAAAAAAATTCCTGAAATCACTGACGAGTTTTACAAGATTGACGATGCGATGAAAGCCGGTTTCGGGTGGGAAAATGGCCCTTTTGAAATTTGGGATGCCATCGGTATCGAAAAAGGAATTGAACTCATTAAAGATTTAGGCAAAGAACCCGCCGATTGGGTAGTGGAAATGCTAAAAGAAGGCAATACTTCCTTTTATAAAATCAAGGACGGACAAACCTATTATTACGCCATTCCGCAGGGAATGCCAGCGGGAACGGCTGGCACCTATTTAAAAATTCCCGGGCAGGATTCATTCATTATTTTGGATAATATCCGCAAAACCTCCGAAGTGTTCAAAAATAGCGGCGTTGTGGTTGAGGATCTCGGCGATGGCATTTTGAATGTGGAATTCATCAGCAAAATGAACAGCATCGGTGGCGATGTTTTGGCCGGAATAAACAAGGCGATTGATATTGCCGAAAAGGATTTTGACGGCTTGGTAATCGCCAATCAAGGCAAAAACTTTTCGGTGGGTGCCAACATCGGAATGATTTTTATGATGGCCGTAGAGCAGGAATACGATGAATTGAACGCCGCGGTAAAATATTTTCAGGATACAAGTATGCGAATCCGCTACTCCTCCATTCCCGTAATTGTCGCTCCGCACGGAATGACATTGGGCGGCGGTTGTGAATTTACGCTTCACGCAGACCGAGTGGTTGCCGCAGCCGAAAGTTACATCGGGTTGGTTGAATTTGGCGTTGGCGTAATTCCCGGCGGCGGCGGCTCCAAGGAAATGGCGATGCGCGCCAGCGATTTATTCAGAAAAGATGATGTGGAACTGAACACGCTTCAACAATATTTCTTGACAATCGGAATGGCGAAAGTTTCCACTTCCGCTTACGAAGCGTTCGATACCGGAATTCTTCAAAAAGGAAAAGATATTGTTATCGTAAACCAAGACCGGCAAATTGCCGCAGCCAAAGCCGTTGCACGATTTATGGCCGATCAGGGTTATACGAAACCAATTCCGCGAACAGATGTGAAAGTATTAGGAAAACAGGCCTTGGGAATGTTTTTGGTGGGAACCGATCAAATGGTTGCCGGAAATTACATCAGCGAACACGACAAAAAAATCGCGAACAAATTAGCATACGTAATGGCCGGAGGCGATTTAAGCGAAGCAAGTTTAGTTAGCGAACAATATTTGCTTGATCTTGAAAGGGAAGCATTTTTAAGTCTTACGGGTGAGAGAAAGACTTTGGAACGTTTACAACATATGATTCAGAAAGGAAAACCATTAAGAAACTAAAAAAATAAAGAACAGAGAACAGAGAAAAGAGAGCAGAGATATTCTATTTTCTCTATTCTCTTCTCTCTTCTCTCTTCTCTCTACTCTAAAAAATATAATATGAAACAAAGAACTGCATACATAGTTAAAGCCTATCGTACAGCTGTCGGCAAAGCTCCACGAGGGGTATTCCGCTTCAAACGCCCCGATGAATTGGCCGCGGAAACCATTAAATATATAATGAACGAATTGCCACAACTCGACAAAAAACGAATTGACGATGTAATCGTGGGCAACGCAATGCCCGAAGCTGAACAGGGCCTGAATATGGGCCGGTTGATTTCGTTGATGGGCCTTGATATTGTGGATGTTCCTGGGATGACGGTGAACCGTTATTGCGCTTCCGGACTTGAAACAATTTCAATTGCAACTGCGAAAATCCAAAGTGGAATGGCGGATTGCATTATCGCCGGCGGTGCGGAAAGTATGAGCTACATTCCAATGGGCGGTTACAAACCCGTTCCCGACTATAAATTGGCAAAGGAAGGCCACGAGGATTATTACTGGAATATGGGCTTGACGGCGGAAGCGGTTGCAAAAAAATACAACGTTTCCCGCGAGGACCAAGATGAATTTGCATACACCAGCCAAATGCGTGCCTTGAAAGCGCAGGATGAAGGCCGTTTTGACGATCAAATCGTTCCCATTGAAATTGAGGAAACTTTTGTGAATGACAATGGGAAAAAAGAAACTAGAAAATATACGGTAAACAAAGACGAAGGCCCCCGAAAGGGAACAAACATCGAAGCCCTTTCAAAACTGCGGCCCGTGTTTGCAGAAGGTGGCAGCGTTACCGCAGGAAATTCTTCGCAAATGAGTGATGGCGCTGCTTTCGCGGTAATTATGAACGAAGAAATGGTAAAGGAATTAAATCTTGAACCTATCGCCAGATTGGTAAGTTTTGCAGCCGTAGGCGTGGAACCGAAAATTATGGGAATCGGCCCGCTATACGCAATTCCAAAAGCATTGAAACAAGCAGGATTGAACCAAAATCAATTAGAATTAATTGAATTGAACGAAGCTTTTGCGTCACAATCCTTGGCCGTAATCCGCGGCCTTGATTTGAACAAAGAAATAGTAAACGTAAACGGCGGCGCAATCGCGATGGGCCATCCGCTGGGCTGTACCGGCGCAAAACTTTCCACCCAACTTTTTGATGAAATGCGCAAACGAAACTTGCAGGGAAAATATGGAATGGTGACGATGTGTGTTGGGACCGGGCAGGGAGCGGCCGGGGTTTATGAGTTTTTGAAATAGAAGAAAGAATATAGCAAGAATAGAGAACAGAGAATAGAGATAAGAGATATAAGAGACTATTGTACGAAAAAAATTAAATATGAAAAGGCATAATTATAAAAATTTGAAAATTTGGCAGTTGGGGTTGGAAATTGCCAATGACATTTCGGATATTTTAATGACTTTTCCAAAACACGAACGTTACGATTTAAGTACCCAAATGAGCAAATGTTCGGTTTCAATGCCAAGTAATATTGCGGAAGGATCGGGTAGAAGTGATAAATCTTTCAGTAATTTTTTAGATTATTCAATTGGATCATCTTACGAATTGGGAACACAACTTTTAGTAGCTAAACACAGGAAATATATTGATACCGAAACATTAATTAAAATAGAAAACAAAATTGCAGAATGGCAGAGAATGACTATGAGTTTTCAGAACGGCCTGGATATTTAAACAAAAATCACTGTTCTGTTCTCTTCTCTATTCTCTATTCTCTATTCTTTGCTCTCTTTTCTAAAATCATCAAAAAAAATAATAAACTATAATGGAAACACAAACAAAAAATAATGATCTCCTCCGCGGCGGCCAATTCTTAGTAAAAGAAACAAATTCCGAAGACATTTTCACTCCCGAAGATTTTTCCGAGGAACAAAAAATGATGCGCGATTCCGTGAAGGAATTTGTGGACCGTGAAATCTGGCCGAATAAAGAACGATTTGAACATAAAGATTACGCGCTTACCGAAGAAATTATGAAGAAAGCCGGCGAGCTCGGGTTGCTGGGCGTTGCAGTTCCCGAAGAATATGGTGGCTTGGGAATGGGTTTCGTGACCACAATGCTGGTCTGCGATTATATTTCGGGCGCAACGGGTTCAATCGCCACCGCTTTTGGCGCGCATACGGGAATAGGCACAATGCCGATTACCTTATATGGAACTGAGGAACAAATCAAAAAATACGTCCCTAAACTCGCCACTGGCGAATGGTTCGGGGCTTATGCTTTAACTGAACCGGGCGCGGGAAGCGATGCAAATAGCGGAAAAACAAAAGCAGTCCTTTCAGAAGATGGAAAATACTATTCCATTTCCGGACAGAAAATGTGGATTTCAAACGCCGGATTCTGTAAAACTTTTATAGTTTTTGCAAGAATTGAAGATGATAAAAACATCACGGGCTTTATTGTTGAAAACGACCCTTCAAACGGAATTTCTTTGGGTGAGGAAGAAAAAAAATTAGGCATCCACTCCTCCTCTACCCGTCAGGTTTTTTTCAATGAAACAAAAGTTCCGGTGGAAAATATGCTGGCCGAACGTGGCGATGGTTTCAAAATCGCAATGAACGCCTTGAACATTGGCCGAATAAAACTTGCTGCCGCCAGTCTTGACGCGCAACGGCGGGTGATTGCCAATGCGGTCCAGTATGCAAACGAGCGCATTCAGTTTAAGGTGCCCATTTCCTCTTTTGGGGCCATTAAATTGAAATTGGCCGAAATGGCAACCAATGCTTACGTGAGCGAAAGCGCGACTTACCGCGCGGGAAAAAACATTGAGGATCGAATTTCGATGCGGGTTCAACAAGGAAATAGTCACCAAGAAGCTGAATTGAAAGGCGTGGAGGAATACGCCATTGAATGTTCCATTTTGAAAGTTGCCGTTTCCGAGGATATTCAAAATTGTGCCGATGAAGGCATACAGATTTTCGGCGGAATGGGCTTTAGCGCCGATACCCCGATGGAATCTGCTTGGCGCGATGCACGAATTGCACGAATTTATGAAGGAACGAACGAAATAAACCGAATGTTAGCCGTGGGAATGCTCGTGAAAAAAGCGATGAAAGGCCACGTTGATTTGCTGAACCCCGCGCAGGAAGTCGCTTCGGAATTGATGGGAATCCCTTCTTTTGAAACCCCGGATTTTTCCGAATTGCTTTCCGAGGAAAAGGCAATGATCGCCAAATTGAAGAAAGTATTTTTAATGGTTGCCGGAAGTGCGGTCCAAAAATACGGTACCGAACTGGAAGAACACCAACAAACACTAATGGCCGCCGCCGATATTTTGATTGAAATCTATATGGCTGAAAGTGGTGTTTTACGGGCTGAAAAAAATGCAAAACGTTTCGGCGAAGATTCGCAAAAGGAACAAATTGCAATGGCACAATTATATTTATATCATGCTGTTGACATAATTACGGTAAAAGCTAAAGAAGCGATCCTATCCTTTGCCGAAGACGATGAGCAACGCGCGATGTTGATGGGGCTAAAACGCTTCACAAAATATCAAAATATGCCGAATATTGGGCAATTGAGAAGGACGATTGCTGATAAGGTTATCAAGGAAAATAATTACCCATTCTAAAATACTGTTCTATACAATTTTGAAAATAAAGTTTTTCATATCATTAATTTTTGGAGTTCTAATTGGTTGTGGCAACGGTAAAACCGTATCAGACATCATTGATTATGTTACTGAAATTAATAATCGGACTGATTTAACCGAATCCATTTCCGAATTCGATTCAGAAGATTTAAACGATAAAGATGTTGGTGGAATTTCTATTTACGAACTCACCGACAGTAACGGTAATATTTTACGCATAGTGGCAGAAATTGTACAAACAAATAATTTGCCAATTAACTATGAATTCTATTTTAAAAATGATACTCTGACTTTTGCAAGAGTGACGGAGTGGAATGAAACAGGTAGTGATACCATCATGAATAGTGATTATTATTTCGACAAAAGTGAATTAATAAAACAAGTAGATCGGAAAGATATCCAAATGGACGCAGAAACTGTGATTGAGGTATCTGAATTTTATCTTGTTTATGGAAAATCAACTGAATAAAAAAAGTGTAGAACAAGATGTATAACCCATTGCTGTGAATTGGTTTTCAAAACTTTCTACGTTTTCACCACGAATTCACAAATAAATTTTAAAAATATAGGTGCATTCGTGGTTTTCCTTTTTATGGCGCAGAGTTTGTTATTTTTGAAGAAAATAAATAAAATGAAAAAGCTCCTTTTCCTTTTCACAATCACAACAACCTTTTTCAGCTTTGCACAAGAAAATACCGAAGTTTATGTTTTTGATATTGCTTCGGTTTATGAAGGTTTGGAAATTCTAAATCCCCAAAATATTTCCAACGATCCTGGATACAACAACCAGCCTTCATTTTCTTCAAATAAAACTGTTCTTTTTGCGGGAAATAACAATGGACAAACCGATATTTCAGAATATTATTTGAATTCAAAAACCCAAAAATGGTTCAACAATAAAACGGAAGGCGGTGAATATTCCCCACAAAAATTTCTTTCAAATAATGATGTGGCCGCCGTTAGACTGGACAAAGACGGGAAGCAACGATTGTACAAATACGACGCAGAAGACGGAAATTCCACAGAAATAATTCCCGAATTGCAAGTCGCTTATTTTTCTTTTTATAATGATAAAAAAATGCTCGCCACGGTTTTGAATGGCGATAAAATGGATTTGGTCCTGATTGATTTGCAGTCAAAAAAAGCAGATACACTTTTTAGAAATGCGGGGCGTTCGCTTCAAAAAGTCCCAAAAACCAATTCGATGAGTTATTCCTTGGTGAACGAAGAAGGGAACTTTGATTTATATTTATTGGAAATGGATTCATCGGAAAGCTTTTTCATTACTGAATTGCCCATCGGCATCCAAGATTATGTTTGGATCAATGACACCCAAATCCTTATTGGCAGTGGCAATAAACTGTATATGTATGACATTCTCGGTGAATCTGAATGGACCAAAGTTGCATCGCTGGAAGAAACGGGCATAAAGAATATCACCCGCTTGGCCATTAGTCCCAACGGTGGAAAATTGGCACTGGTAGCCGAAAAAATGTAAACTTCTCTTTACAACCCCCAGCAACGGATTTATATAGCCGAAGCGTTTCTTTATTCTTTTGTTTTTGGTATTTTTATCACAAATGATTCCGAGTGAAAATATCCATTGGCACAGGGGTAATTGAACAAGCAAGTATTCACCTTCACAATGCCGAGATTCGCGATTAAAGAAATGGTTCAATGAAATTCATCAAAAAGAAATATGAAAAATCCATCGTTTAAAACAGCCTTTGCCACTTCGCCAAAAAAATACATTTTGTTCGGTAAGGGCTTGGTTAGGGAAATAATCTTCGTGTGCTTGCTGGTTTTTTTCCAAACGGCCATGGCGCAAAATTTCACACGGGCAGATACCCTTCGGGGCAGCATTACTCCGGAAAGGGCCTGGTGGGACGTTTTGCATTACGACCTCAAAGTTACCGTAAATCCTTCCGAAAAATCAATTGAAGGAAGCAATACCATTACCTACAAAGTTTTGGATAAAAAAAATAGCATGCAGATAGACTTGCAAACGCCTATGAAGATTGATAGAATCCTTCAGGACGGGAAAGAAATATCATTTACTTCCGAAGGCAACGCACATTTTTTAAAGCTTCAAAAATCACAGAAAATTGGCAAGGACGAAAAAATAACCATTTTCTTTTCCGGAACCCCCAAAGTGGCAAGACGCCCTCCGTGGGACGGCGGTTTCACCTGGCAGACCGATAGCAATGGCAAACATTTTATTGCAACTTCCAACCAGGGCATAGGCGCAAGCGTTTGGTGGCCGCTCAAGGACCATCCTTCGGAAGAGCCCGACAACGGCGTTACCATTTCTGTTACCACACCAAAGGATTTGATGGATGTGAGCAACGGACGATTGATAAAAGTCATTGAAAACGAAACTTCCAAAACCTGGGTGTGGCAGGTAATAAACCCGATAAATGCTTATGGCGTTGATATCAATATTGGCGATTATGTGCATTGGGGAGAAAAATACAACGGTGAAAATGGCCCATTGCAGATGGATTATTACGTGCTCCGTGAAAATGAACAAAAGGCGAAAGAACAGTTTAAACAGGCGCCAATGATGATGGAAGCCCTTGAACATTGGTTCGGCCCCTACCCTTTTTATGAAGACGGTTATAAATTAATTGAAGTGCCCTATTTGGGGATGGAGCACCAAAGCAGTGTGACCTATGGAAATAATTTCAAAAATGGATATTTGGGAAAAGACCTCTCCGGAAGCGGATGGGGGTTGAAGTTTGATTTTATAATTGTGCATGAAAGCGGCCACGAATGGTTCGCCAATAGCATCACCAATAAAGATGTGGCAGATATGTGGATCCACGAGGGTTTCACGAATTATTCCGAAAATCTGTATTTGGATTATCACTTCGGCAAAAAAGCATCTTCCGAATATGTCATTGGGTTGCGGAAAAGTATTTTTAATGACCGCCCAATAATAGGGCACTACAATGTGAACAAGTCCGGAAGTAGCGATATGTACTACAAAGGCTCAAACATCCTTCACACCATTCGACAGTTAATCAATGACGACGAAAAATGGAGGAGCATTTTGCGGGGCCTCAATAAAGATTTTTATCACCAAACTGTAACCACCCAACAAATTGAAGACTATATAATTTCCAAAAGCGGTCTCGATCTCCAGGTATTTTTTGATCAATATTTGCGAACCACACAGATTCCAAAACTGGAATATACAGTTACGGACCAAACCCTAAAATTTCGATATATGGATAGTATAGAAAACTTCCAAATGCCCCTAATTGTATTGGTAAACGGACAGGAAATTTGGATCCATCCCACTTCGGAATGGAAAACCCAAACCTTCAATTCACCCTTGCAGACCGTTGAGGTTAAAGCAGATTTTTACATAAATTCAGAAAAAATTGTCCCTTGATGAACAGTTGGTCCCGAAACAGTTCCCTTCCAAAATAAAATTTAAACCATTCCTAATATAGCCAAAATAAGTATGAAAATTTTTCCTCTTCTAATATGCCTCTTGGCCTTCACCCCTTTCTATTCCCAAAAAAAGGACAAAAAGGAAAAAGAAAAACAAGAAACAAAATGGGACGTTGCCAATCCCGGAAAGGACTTCAACTTCAAAACACATTCCTTCACCACAAATGAAGGCACTTGGATGAACATAGACATTAGCCCCGACGGAAGGACTATCGTGTTCGACTTGTTGGGCGATATTTACACCCTGCCCATTTCCGGCGGAAAAGCCATCCCTATCAGAACCGGAATTCCCTTTGAAATCCAACCCAGATTTAGCCCAGACGGAACCAAGATTTCGTTTACCAGCGATGCCGGCGGCGGCGATAATATTTGGGTGATGGATATAGACGGCAGCAACGCAAAACAAGTAACTACTGAAGATTTCAGGCTTTTGAACAACGCCGTGTGGAGCGCCGATGGCAACTATCTAATTGCACGCAAGCATTTTTCTTCGGAAAGAAGCCTGGGCGCCGGTGAAATGTGGCAATACCACAAATCTGGCGGCACAGGCTTGCAACTCACCAAACGAAAGAACGATCAGCAGGATGTGAACGAACCCTTCGTTTCGCCCGATGGAAATTATCTTTATTACAGCGAAGACGTGTACCCCGGCGGATCTTTTCAGTACAACAAAGACCCGAACAGTCAAATTTATGTCATCAAAAGATATGATTTTGAAAAAGGCAAAACCGAAACAATAACCGGCGGGCCCGGCGGCGCGGCGCGGCCTACAATTTCAAACGATGGCAAAAAACTGGCCTTCGTTAAACGCGTGCGCACAAAAAGCGTTTTGTTTATCCACGATTTGGAAACGGGCGAAGAATACCCAATTTATGACAAATTGAATAAGGACCAACAGGAAGCATGGGCCATTTTTGGGGTTTATCCCAATTTTGACTGGATGCCAAATGACCGCGAAATTGTTTTCTGGAGCGGCGGAAAAATCAATAAAATAGACCTAAACACGTTGGCCGTAACAAACATTCCCTTCACGGTTGACGTGAAAATTGAGTTGGCCGAAACCGTCCATTTCAATACTAAAATTGAAACGGAAACTTTCACCTCAAAAATGATCCGCGGTGCAGTTACCTCGCCCAACGGGGACTATATCGTTTTTAGCGCTTTGGGCCATTTATACAAAAAAACCTTGCCCAACGGCGAACCAAAACGATTGACAAACAGCACCGATTTTGAATTTGAACCCTCTTTTTCACCCAACGGTTCCGAAATAGTTTATGTTACGTGGAATGACTCGGAAAAAGGTGCAGTCTATAAAATTTCGACCAACGGCGGAACCCCAACAAAACTTACTTCCGAAAAAGGAATTTACCGCACCCCATCCTATTCGCAAAACGGCAATATGATTGTTTTCCAAAAAGAAAAAGGAAACACCGACCAAGGATTTACATTCACCAAAAACACGGGCATTTACACGATGGATGCCGATGGCTCAAACCTGAAGTTTATTGTTGACAAAGGCGAATATCCCACTTTCGCCAAGGACGGAAAGCGAATTTTTCTGCAAACCGGGGGAACGTATTTCGGAACTATTGAAAAATCACTACTCAGCGTAAACCTGAACGGTGATGATGAAAAGACACACGTAACTTCAAAATATGCCAACAGGCTAATTCCAAGTCTGGACAATAAATGGATTGCGTTCACAAATCTGCATAAATTGTTTGTGGCACCCTTGGTGCTCAACGGCCACACTGTAGATTTGGACGACAAAACAAAAGCCCTTCCCGTTTCGCAGCTTGCGAAAGATGCTGGGATAAACATACATTGGTCACCCAACTCCCAAAAAATAATGTGGACCTTAGGCGATGAATATTTCAGTAATGAACTGAAAAACAGGTTCACCTTTTTAACGGGTTCCCCGGAAAAACTGCCCGAAATTACTTTGGAAGGAACAAAAATTGGTCTTGAGGCAAAGGTGGATAATCCCAGCGGAAGGATTGCCTTCACCAATGCGCGTATCATTACAATGGAAAACGATGAAATAATTGAAAACGGCACCATCCTAATCAACGGCAACAAAATAGAAGCTATTGGAAAAACCACAAATATTTCGGTTCCGTCGGGCACCAAAATTTACGCAGCGCAGGGAAAAACAATCATGCCCGGAATGGTTGATGCACACGCCCATGTTGGCGCCTTTAGATATGGCCTGCCAACGCAGCAATACTGGCCGTTTATGGCCAATTTGGCCTTTGGCGTTACCACGGCGCACGACCCATCGGCAAATACCGAAACCGTATTTACCCTTTCGGAACTCCAAAAAAGCGGACAACTGGTGGGCCCCAGATTGTTTTCAACAGGCTTCATCCTTTACGGTGCCGACGGTGATTTCAAAGCGGTAATCAACAATCTGGAAGATGCGCGCAGTAGCATTCGGCGTACCAAGGCCTTTGGCGCAAAAAGCGTGAAAAGCTATAACCAACCGCGCCGCGATCAACGGCAACAAGTGTTGCAGGCCGCCCGCGAAATGGGAATTAACGTAGTGCCCGAAGGTGGGTCAACCTTCTATCACAATATTACCCAAGTAATTGACGGACATACCGGTATTGAACACAATATTCCGGTTGCCCCGGTTTACAAAGATATTCATGAAATTTGGAGCAAAAGCGGTTCGGGCTACACGCCCACCCTCATTGTGAATTATGGCGGAATGAACGGGGAATATTATTATTATGAGCGCGATAATGTTTGGGAAAATGAAAAGTTGCTCACTTTTAGCCCAAGACGCATCATTGACAGCCGGTCGCGCCAAAGAATGAAAACCCCGCAAGAAGAATATCAAAATGGCCATATTTTGGTTTCGGAAACGGTGAAAACTTTAAGCGATGCCGGCGTAAAAGTAAATATGGGCGCACACGGGCAATTACAAGGTTTGGGCGCACACTGGGAAACCTGGATGCTGAAGCAGGGAGGAATGACCAATCTTGAAGCCCTAAAAGCAGCCACAATCAATTCGGCTGAATATATTGGGGCCGGCGAAAGCATTGGCTCATTGAAAGCCGGAAAGCTGGCAGATATGATCGTGATGGACAAAAATCCATTGGAAGCAATCGAAAACACCGAATCCATAACC
This sequence comes from Aequorivita soesokkakensis, assembly GCA_040394975.1. Classification (GTDB taxonomy): domain Bacteria; phylum Bacteroidota; class Bacteroidia; order Flavobacteriales; family Flavobacteriaceae; genus Aequorivita; species Aequorivita soesokkakensis_A. Next base: position 11,972 of record JBEBRF010000025.1, on the reverse strand, counting down.
ATGGTAATGATAAACGGCAGGTTGTATGACGCGGACACTATGAATGAAATAGGCAACACGCCAAAAGAGCGTTTGCCATTTTTCTGGGAAATGGACAATTACAATCAGGCCTTTCCGTGGCATCAAGAAACCCACGGATTTATGGACGGCGGCTGCAGTTGCCATTAAAAAAATAAGCCCAAGTTTCAGTTCACGGTTTTTTTTCTTTTAAGGTAAAAGAAATGTTCCAATTGCAATTAAAATTTTAATAACGAACAAAATGTTTGGATATAAAAACGTATATTTAAAGATTAACTTTTAAATTTATCTGTGATGATTAAATCAAAATATCAAAGTGTGCTCGATTTAGGAGAAAAATTGAACATTCAAAACGGCGATGTAAAAGAAGAAAATGGCCAGCTGAAAGTCTGGGGAACTGCAAAGAACCAATATGAAAAAAATTTAATTTGGGACGAAATAAAACGCATCGGCGGTGAAAATCCTTCTGATATCATGGCCGATATTAAAGTATCAGATTCCTCGGTTTATGCCCACCACACCGTGAAAAGCGGAGAGTCCCTGAGCAAAATAGCGAAACATTATTATGGTGATGCCAATAAATACAACACCATTTTTGAAGCAAATAGGGGCAAGTTGAAATCTGCCGATCTTATTCATCCCGGTGATGAGCTTGTAATTCCGAATATTTAATTTCGTTTTACAGAAAATGAAAACCGCCAGTTTTAAATAAAAAGCTGGCGGTTTTTTTGTGACGATAATTTTAAAGTCCGCTGATGTAACTTCCGTACAAATCCTTAAAATGAAGTCCATTTCCCAAACTGAATTTGCTCAGTTTTTTGTTCTCCGCCAACGCCCAGAGAATTAATTCCTTTAAAAAATAACTGTCCTTTTTGGAAGTTTCCGGTTGGTATTTTTCAACCAAGCGCTGCAGCGGGCCAATTCTGTCCAGTTCATTTTTATATTCTTCATCAGAAAATGAATCGAGCAGTTCAAAATCATTTTCCTCAAAAAACCACGCAACAATTTCGGCGTAGGGATCAATATCACTTTGTTTTGATAGTTTTTCGATCTTTGGGAAACGTTCCTTGAAAGTTGTGTTCACTGCATCCACGATCAATTGTTGCGCAACTTGGGAAACGCCCTCCTGCTCGCCTTCGTAAACCAATTCAATTTTTCCTGTTATAGAAGGAACAACTCCCATAAAATCACCCAAACGGATCGTTGTTGCATCTTCGCCGTTGTGCAAGGCACGTCTTTCGGCGGTACTCAAAAGGTTTTCAAAAGCAGTTATGCTCAATCGGGCGCTTACGCCGCTCTTAGCGTCAATAAAATCATTTTCACGCGCCTCAAAACTTATTTGTTCCAAAATATCCTTTGCAAGTTCGGGCACGTAAATGTGTGATTTTGCGGCGATGGCTTCCGCTGTTTCCTGGGCGGTTATGGTCCGAGCGGTTTCAATATCTTCGGGATAATGTGTCAAAATTTGGGAACCAATTCTATCTTTTAGTGGAGTGACGATGCTTCCGCGATTGGTGTAATCTTCGGGGTTTGCGGTGAAAACAAATTGGATATCCAATGGCAACCTCACGGCAAATCCACGGATCTGCACATCGCCTTCCTGCAAAATGTTGAAGAGCGCCACTTGGATCCGCGGCTGTAAATCGGGTAGTTCATTGATAACAAAAATGCAGCGATTGCTCCGCGGAATCATCCCGAAATGGATCACGCGGTCATCGGCATAGGTCAATTTTAAATTCGCGGCTTTTATTGGGTCAACATCACCTATAATATCTGCCACGGTAACATCGGGCGTTGCAAGTTTTTCAGAAAAACGCTCGTCGCGGTGCATCCAGTTTATGGGTGTTTCATCTCCCTTTTCGTGAATCAGGTTTTTGGCAAATCGCGAAATTGGATTGAAGGGGTCATCATTAATCTCACTGCCTTCCACAACGGGAATGTATTCATCCAAAAGGCCCACCATTTGGCGCGCCAACCGGGTTTTTGCCTGTCCGCGAAGCCCCAAAAGATTGATGTTGTGCTTTGAGAGGATGGCCCGTTCCAATTCTGGAATTACGGTGAGTTCATACCCGTGGATGCCCATAAAAGCGGTTTCCTTCCTCAAAATTTTTTGAAGCAGGTTTCTGCGCAATTCCTCTTTTATTGATTTTGGTTCGTAGCCGGCTTTTTTAAGATCACCGAAGGTTTTGATTTTTTCTATGTTCATAGTTTTATCTTTAAACTTTAAACTTTAGGCTTTAGGCTTTAGGCTTTAAGCTTTTAATCACCGTAGCCGTTTTGTCCGGTTCGTTTCATAATCGCTGAAAATCATTTCTCCCAAACCTTTCAAGCCGGTATAAAATGCCTTTCCTTTATTTGCAGCGGTAAATTCTTCAATAAACTGCATCAAATAGGGATCTTGCGCAATCATAAATGTGGTGATGGGAATATGGAGTTTACGCGCCTGTGATGCCATTGCATAACATTTATTCACAATGTAGCTATCCAATCCATTCGGGTTTTTATAATAGCGCCCGTCAGGAAGCCTTACACAACTTGGTTTTCCGTCGGTTATCATAAAAATCTGTTTGTTGGTGTTTCGTTTCCTTCGCAATAAATCCATCGCCAATTGAAGCCCGGCAACGGTATTGGTGTGGTAAGGCCCAACATTCAAATAGGGCAAATCCTTGATTTTAATGGGCCAGGCATCATTTCCGAAGACCAAAATATCCAAAGTATCTTTTGGGTAGCGCGTGGTTATAAATTCTGAAAGCGCCATTGCCACTTTCTTTGCGGGGGTTATCCTGTCTTCGCCGTAAAGGATCATGCTGTGGCTGATGTCTATCATCAGCACCGTGCTCATTTGGGTTTTGTACATGGTTTCCTCTACTACCAAATCGTTTTCGGAAAGGATAAAATCGCCCACGCCGTGATTGACCTGCGCATTTTTGAAACTTTCGGTCATGGAAATTTGTTCCAAGGAATCGCCAAAACGATAATCTCGAAACTCGCCGGCCTGCTCGTCGCCCCTGCCCGTTTGTTTGGTTCGGTGGTTGCCTGCGCCACTTTTGCGCAGTTTTCCGAAAATCTGTTCCAGTGCCCGTTTCCGAAGTGCACGTTCGGTTTTTTCAGTGATGGCCAAACCGTTTGTGCCGTCCATTTTTATTTCTTCGCGCAGATATCCTTTCTTTTTAAGGTCTTCCACAAAATCGTCCAAGGTATAATCCTCAGTGGTCAATTGATATTCCTCATCCAATTGTTTCAACCAATCCATCGCCTCGTCAAAATCGCCCGAGGTGTGGGTGATCAATTCCTGAAAAATATCAAAAATTTTTTCGAAGGGTGACTGGTCTTTTGGGGTGTGCTTTGTGAAGACAAATCCGCTTTTGGCTACGTTCCTGTTCATAAATCTAAAAGTAAAACAAAGCTTATGGATAAAAAAGGACCAAACGTTAAACTCATACCAAAAAGAAGAAAACCAAACCGTCGCAAAAAATGTGGCGTTCGCCCGTTAGCATTAATTAACAGTATAGTTAACAGATATTTATGTGAGGTCAATAGTAAGAATCTTTAAATTTAAAACTTAGAAAATATAATCAACCCTAAAAACAATGTTATGGCAGAGATTAAAATTGAAAAGAAAAAACCAGTTTGGCCTTGGATTTTGGTCATACTCTTAATTATTATCGGGGTGTATCTGTACTGGAGTTACAACGAAAATGTAGCCGATAGAAACAATGAAGAAACCGAGATAATCACAGACACTATTCGGGACACCGACGAAAACATCTATGAAAGCCCGGTAGATACCGCAACCTTGGAAATAGATTCAACCACAATTGCCCAATAATTTAAAAAACAAAAGCTATGAAAAACGAAGAAAAACACCTTTATAATCTTGACGAACTTTCAGACTACAAAGTGGCCAGTGATGATCCGGACGTGCGCGGATGGGACGTGCGCGATGCAGACAACCGCGTAATTGGAAAAGTGGAAAACCTTTTGGTGAACAAGAATTTGGAACGAGTGGTATATCTGGACGTACACGTTGATAAAACCATAATTGATGCCCGGCACGATCCCTATGGACGGCCCAACCATATTGATATTCGCGAGTTTGTGAACAAGGATGGGGAAAACCACGTAATCGTTCCCATTGGAATGGTGAATCTTGATAAGGAACACAAAAATATATTGGCCAATGGAATAGACCATCGCACATTTTCCGAAACAAAACGCTATCGGCACGGCGAAACCCTCAATAGGGATTATGAAGAAGTTGTCCTGAAATCATACAACAGGGCAAATGCGCCCTACCCAAATATTGACGATGAATCTTTTTACGAAAGGGACGAATTTGACAGGAACAGATATACCCACAGAAAACTATAACGCATTTGAACAACAGAAAAAGAAAGGGTAGCATAGGCTACTCTTTTTTTTTGAAGGTTTAAAACTATTGCAAACAAAAAAATTTATAATGGAAAATGCGTAGATTTGATTTTCAATTGACTAACCATATTTTTCACTTATGAAAAAATCCATCCTATTCCTCTCGGTTTTATTAATTGTTTTTTCCTGCAAAGAGAAATCCGAAAAAGAAACCAATGAAGTTGCCAGCGTAACGCAATATACGATTGAGCAATTTATGAATAACGAAAATGCTTCTGCGCGCAGCTACTCCCCCGATAAATCAAAAGTTCTTATAACAAGCAATCGGTCCGGCATTTACAATATGTATTCAATAGCTTCGGAAGGAGGCGAATTGACTCCCATAACCCAATCAGACAGCGCTTCGGTCTATGGCATTTCCTATTTTCCGCATGATGACCGCATTCTCTTCCGAATGGACGGAAACGGGGACGAGATTTTTAAAATTTTCGTAAAAGATAGCAGCGGAATCAAAAGGCTTACGCCGGAAACAAACGTGCGCGCTATTTTTCAAGGTTGGGCCAAGGATGGCAACAGCTTTTTTTACGCCACCAATGAAAGAAGCTCCAAGGCCATGGACATTTATGAAATGGACAATGCCACCCTGCAATCAAAACTTATCTATAAAAATGAGGAAGGGCACGACTTCGGAGGAATTTCAGCAGCTAAAGATTATATGCTTCTTACCAAAGAAATTAATACGAACGATAACGACCTTTTCCTGCTAAACATCAAAACGAACCAAAAAACCAAGATCAATGATTCCTTGAGCAAAAATTCGCCACAGGACTTTTCTCCCGATGGAAAATCGTTTTACTACACCACTGATAATAACGCCGAATTCAGCTATTTGATGAAATATAACATTGAAGATGGCAGCAAGGAAAAAGTTGTTGAAAAAGATTGGGATATAGTATCCTTCTATTTTACCCAACAAGGCGGCTACCAACTATTGTTCACCAACGAGGATGGCAAAACCAAAATGTACGCAACAGAGGTCGCCACCGGAAAGGAAGTGGAATTCCCTGAAATAGACGGACAAACTATAAATGCCGCAAATTTTTCAATGGATGAAACTATGGCATTGTTGACAGTGGGCAGTTCAGGGCAGCCCACGAACACCTACTCCTATAATTTGGCAACGGGAAAATATCACCAATTGACCTATGTTCTAAACAAAGAAATAAACGCCGATGATCTGGTTGAGGCAACAGTGGTTCGGTTTAAATCTTTTGATGGCGTAATAATCCCGGCAATTTACTACCAACCAAAAACGGCCAGTGCAAATACTAAAGTTCCGGCCCTTGTGTGGGTCCACGGCGGTCCCGGCGGACAATCAAGACTTGGGTTTAGTTCATTTATTCAATATTTGGTAAACCATGGCTACGCGGTTTTGGCGGTCAACAATCGCGGAAGCAGTGGCTACGGAAAAACATTCTATCAAATGGACGACCAAAACCACGGCGATAAAGATTTAAAAGACTGCATAGCCGGAAAGGACTGGCTGGCCAGCCAAGAGGTTATTGACAGCGATAAAATTGGAATTATCGGCGGATCATACGGCGGCTATATGACCATGGCCGCGCTGACCTTTGCCCCGGAAGAATTTAAAGTGGGCGTGAATATTTTTGGCGTGACCAACTGGATGCGAACCCTGAAAAGCATTCCGCCCTGGTGGGAATCTTTTAAAGATGCACTTTACACCGAAATGGGCAATCCACATACTGCCGACTCCATTCGTTTAAAAGAAATTTCCCCTTTATTCCACACAGATAGGGTCAATAAACCACTAATGGTTTTGCAGGGAGCCCAGGACCCAAGGGTTCTCCAAATTGAATCTGATGAAATTGTGGAAGGCGTCAGAAAAAACGGGGTTCCCGTGGAATATGTGGTTTTTGAGGACGAGGGCCATGGTTTTGTCAAAAAGGAAAATGAAATAGAAGCCTATGGCAAAGTCCTTATATTTTTGGACACCTATTTGAAAGGGGAAGGACAGACTTCCATGGATAATAAAAGTCAGGAATCCGGCCAACCGCAATAATATTCCTTTAAATTATTCCAATTCTTTCGGAATGTTCAATCGCCTTTTGGCTTTTTAAAAAATAGCAGGTGGCCACATCCATGGATGCAATATTGGCAAGAATTTCAACCGTTTTTGGCTTTTTTGTTTTCGCGGTCTGCCTAATATAAACTGCCTTTATATTTTGAGGGAAAATCTTTACGATACGTTCATATAAAAATGGATCTTTTTGCGAATCGTCCCCCAAAAGCACGTACTGCAAACTGGGATAGAACATAATAATATCCTTGATTTTTTCAAATTTATGGTCGTGGCTCCCTCTTCCGGTGAAAAGAAAATCGGTAATCCCGGTCTTTATTTTTTTCAGTTTTATCACCGCCTTCGGAAGTTTGTGCAGTTTTATGAAGGAATCAATAAATTCATATAAATTCCATTCGCTGCTTGAAACGTAAAAAAAGGAATTAAACGCGGTCTCTTCTTCCTGTCCCGCTTTGCTCAAGGCTTGGTAATGTGGCACTACATCTTCAAAAATCCGGCGCTTGTTTATATTTTTGAAAAGAAGGATGTACAGCTTTTTAAAAAAATTGCCACTGTGGGAAACCAAAAAAGTATCGTCTATGTCAGAGATTACCGCAACCTTACTTTCAAAGGGCTTCAGTATTTCAGAAGATTCCACCATACCATAATTTAAATGGTTGCACACAATTTCATACGGATGCCAGCCGCTTTCCAGTTTTTGGGTGAATGGAATTGTAAACCTGAAATAACCATCGGCCAAGGTTTTGGTGGTTATTTCATTTGACTTGAATTTCAGGGTCACGGCAACATTCTCCAAAGGTTTTATTCGGAACATGTTGATCACCGAAAAAGCATGGCGGATCCCGCGAAGGTCCAAGGGGTATTTGTCCGGCGCCCATGATTTGAAAATGTGGCCGAAAACCACCAATTCACCATCGTTCACATAGCCTCGGTAAAGTTTTAGGTCAAGTTTCACTTATTGAGAATTCGTTAACGGTTTGATATTTCCAAAATAAGTATTTTTAAAATCAAACTTTATTAATGAAATCAGAAAATAATATTCTTTTGGTTGTCAATCCCATATCGGGCAGTTCAGAAAAAGACACTATCATCTCAACCGTGAGCGCCGAAGCAACCTTACGAAATTTGAAGCTTGAAATATACAAAACCACAGGTAAAAAGGACAAAGAAGCCATTGAAGCACTTTTGAAAAAATATAGGCCGCAGCGTGTTTTGGTGGCGGGAGGTGACGGCACCATTTCACTAATTGCGGAATGTCTTTTGGGAACCCCTATTTGCCTGGGCATCCTTCCCGCCGGTTCAGCCAATGGAATTGCCGTGAATTTCGGAATCCCCGAAAGTCTGCCCGAACAGCTTGAAATAGCTCTTTCCTTAAATTTCCTCGAAATAGATGCACTGTGCATCAATGATAAATTATGCCTGCATATTGCCGATCTGGGCATCAACGCAGCGCTGATAAAAAATTATGAGAACTCAGGAATTCGTGGAAAACTGGGATATTTGCTACAGTCCATCCCTACAATTTTCAATTCAGAATATCCATTCCATTTTACGATACAGACAAATGACAACACCGTGGAAAAAACGGGCGTTCTGCTCGCAATTGCAAATGCCAACAAATTTGGCACCGGTGCAAACATCAACCCCTACGGAAAAATAAACGATGGAAAATTTGAAGTCCTTATATTTAAGAATCTGGATGTTATTGAAATTTTAAAGACCATTCAAGAAAAACCTGAACTTTCAGAAGATTTTGTGGAAATTATATCAACGGACCATGCAATCGTTACTACCCAAACCAAGGTTCCGTTTCAAATTGATGGCGAATATCTGGGGGAAACAAGAAAAATAACGGCACGCATTGAAGAAAAAAGGCTAACAATGGCAGTGCCGAAAACATATTCTAATTTATACGCCGCAGACCATTGCTTATGAACATTCAAAAAGTTTCCTTCAAAAATAAAAATGGGCAACAATTGGTGGGCCGGCTGGAGCTTCCGGTGGACCAAAAACCCCACAATTATGCCTTATTTGCACACTGCTTCACCTGCACCAAAAACCTCATGGCAGTTAAAAATGTGGGCCGTGCCTTAACACAAAAAGGGTTCGGGGTGCTGAGATTTGACTTTACCGGGCTTGGCGAAAGTGAAGGCGATTTTGAAAACACAAACTTTTCCGGAAATGTGGCCGACCTTGTTGAGGCCGCAGATTTCTTAAAAAGAGAGTACGGCGCCCCAGCATTAATAATTGGGCACTCCTTGGGCGGTTCTGCCGCAATATTCGCTGCAGAAAAAATTGCTTACATTAAGGCAGTTGCTGTTATCAATTCTCCCAGCCACCCTTCACACGTGCTTCAACTTTTGAAGGACAGCAAGGAAACAATAGCCCAAAATGGAAAGGCAACGGTAAATCTGGGCGGCAGAGATTTCACCATAAAAAAACAATTTCTGGACGATTTGGAAAATAAACCCCTTGCAGAAATAGTGAAAAAATTCAGGAGGGCCCTTTTGATTCTCCATTCCCCGCAAGATCAGATTGTGGGAATAAAAAATGCTGAAAATATATATCGCGCGGCGCACCACCCCAAAAGTTTTATAACACTGGACGGCGCGGACCATTTGCTTTCCAACACGAAAGATTCGCTTTATGCAGGCAGCATTATTGGCCAGTGGGCATCCCGTTATGTAGAAATTCCGCCCAACGAGCAACTCATTTCAAAAAGCAAGGTGGCCGCCAGTCTAAACGCTGCAGATAAATTCACAACCTATTTAAAAATGGGCGATCACAGTTATCTCGCCGATGAACCCACAAACTTCGGTGGCGAAAACTATGGTCCAACCCCTTATGAATTTCTCTCTGCCGGCCTTGCAGCTTGCACCGTTATGACCCTTCAAATGTATGCAAAGCGAAAAAAATGGCCGCTGCAAGATGTTGTCGTTCATATCAACCATTCAAGGCAACATGCCGTTGATTGTGAATTCTGTGAGGATGCGTCTTCCAAAATTGACACCTTTACCACAGAAATCCAACTTAAAGGCGACTTAGACGAAGATCAAATATCCAAATTGATGGAAATTGCACATAAATGTCCCGTTCACAAAACCTTGACCAGCCGTATTCAGATTATCACATCACATAAAATTTGATGGAATCTACAAAGATTGGGGGTTAAAAATTATTTTAAAATATTCATAAAAGATTGTTGACCCTCTTAAAGTATTGTACCTTTAATTGAAACTTAAATAACTAAAAAACTAAAACATGAAAAAAGTAAGTTTAATTTGCAGTTTATTCGCCGTCATTGGCCTATTTAGCTGTAAAAATGAAAAGAAAGATATGGATGCCATGGATGGAATGCATGACTCCATTCCAGTGGAATCTGCCACCCAGCAAAGTGAAACAAATACACTCTCGGTTGTTTTGGAATCCAAAAGCGGTAGTACTGCCCAAGGAGAAGCCTTCTTTTCTGAAGTGAATGGAGTTGTATCTTTGGAAGCAAAATTTTCGGGATTAAAACCCGGCACCCACGCCATCCACCTGCATGAAAAAGCAGATTGTAGCGCAGCCGATGCTACCTCAGCCGGTGGACATTGGAACCCTACCCACTCAAAACACGGGAAATGGGGCGATGCAGAGGGATATCATAAAGGTGATATAGGAAATTTTGAAGTAGCCGATGATGGCACGGGAAATATAACCATGCAAACTGACGAATGGTGCATTGGTTGTGGTGATGAAAACAAGGATATTTTAGGAAAGTCCGTAATTGTGCACGATGGTGTAGATGACTTTGTTACCCAGCCTACCGGTGACGCCGGAGGAAGAATAAGCTGCGGAGGAATTATTAAATAAACCTTAGTAGCGCTCCAATAAAAAAATGTCGGCAAATTCTGCCGACATTTTTTTTGTTTAGAACCCTAAGTGTGAAGCGGTCTATTCTCCGTTGCGGCAAGCGCGGCTTCTTTAACGGCTTCCGCATAAGTGGGATGTGCGTGGCTCATTCTGGCAATATCTTCAGCGCTGGCGCGGAATTCCATGGCTACTACTGCTTCAGCAATTAGATCGGCAACTCTTGCGCCCACCATGTGCACGCCAAAAACCTCATCTGTCTTGCTGTCTGAAAGAATTTTCACAAACCCGTCCGTATCGCCACTGGCACGGCTCCTTCCCAAAGCGCGCATCGGGAATTGACCAGATTTATATTCAACTTTTGCATCTTTAAGTTGTTCTTCGGTTTTGCCGACGGAAGCTACTTCCGGCCAAGTGTAAACAACGCCAGGAATCAAATTATAATCAATATGTGGTTTTTGTCCGGCAATAATTTCAGCTACCAAAACGCCTTCTTCCGAAGCTTTGTGCGCCAGCATCGCTCCGCGGACCACATCGCCAATGGCATAAATATTTTTAATGTTTGTTTGAAGCTGGTCGTTAACGTCAATCATTCCGCGTTCGGTTATTTTTACGCCCGCGTTTTCAGCTTTTAAACCTTCGGTAAATGGCTTTCTTCCTACGGAAACCAAACAATAATCACCTTTAAAAGTAACTTCCTTATCATTTTTATCGGTTGCCGTAACGGTAACTTCTTTCCCTTTTTTTGAAACTGCGGAAACTTTATGTGAAACGAAGAATTTTATCCCCTGTTTCTTCATTACTTTCATCAATTCCTTGCTTTGTGCGGAATCCATGGTTGGGATGATTCTGTCCATATATTCCACCACTGAAACTTCGGAACCCAAACGTCTGTAAACTTGACCTAATTCCAATCCAATCACTCCTCCTCCAATTACTACTAAATGTTTCGGGATTTCCTTTAAACTTAACGCTTCGGTTGAAGTTATAATTCGATCCTTATCCAATTTTATAAAAGGAAGTGTTGCTGGTTTGCTTCCCGTAGCAATTATAATGTTTTTGCTCTCAATGGTTTCCTTTTTCTTCCCGTTGGTGATTTCAATATGGGTGGCATCGGCAAAAGCGCCCATTCCGGTGAAAACATCAATCTTGTTTTTGTCCATCAAAAACGCAATTCCCTTTGTGGTTTGGTCCACGACGGAAGCTTTGCGCTCAATCATTTTTTTGAAATTCAACTTTATGTCGCCCGGAATTTCAATCCCGTGCTCTTCAAAATGCTTTATGGCATCTTCATAATGGTGCGAGGAATCCAACAAAGCTTTGCTGGGAATACAGCCCACATTCAGGCAGGTTCCGCCCAAAACACTATATTTTTCAATGATTGCGGTTTTCATTCCCAACTGTGCGCAACGGATTGCCGCCACATAGCCGCCGGGGCCCGAACCAATTACTGCTACATCATATTTGCTCATAAAGTTTTGATTTTAAATTGAAGTGCCAAAGGTACGATACAGTTTAGGAGTTTAAAAGTTTATGGGTTTAAAAAGTTTATCGGTCTATTAGTCTATAAGATTTAGGAATTTCCTAATTCCTATTCCCTAATTCCTAATTTATTTGACCACTCTTTTTAATTTTT
>JBEBRF010000024.1:0-26108 GCA_040394975.1 Aequorivita soesokkakensis | reverse complement strand
CTGAGTTCGTTAGCATATTCAAGGGTTTCCTGCGGTTCAATGTAAACAATGCTTCCCGTTTTTGAGCTTCCCAAAACGGCACCCCGTACTTTTTTGCGGTGCATCGCCTTTACGGCAAGCACGCGTCTATTTTCCACAACTGATTCGCGGATTTCATCCAAATAATCGTTTTGCGCATATTGCGAAAGTGCTTTTGTGAACGAGGAATTTATTTTTCCCTTTACCAAATTCAGTCTTCGGCGGATTGTACCCAATTCATTGGAGGCTTCGTCTTTTATTTCGCCGTATTTGTCAATTTTCTTATTTATTTCTTCGGAAATGCTTGAAATGAAATTTATTTTTTCAGAAAATGAATTGAGATTGAAATAAAATTCCTCAAATTTTTTGAAGAATTTTTGAAGAATTCGGGTAGTTTCAGAAATAGACAAAATTTTTCTGAAGCCTGAAATTTCCAAGCTACTATTTTCAATTTCCAACAAACGAAGTTCCCTAAAAATAGGATCGAAACCGTGGTTGGGGATTTTGTTTTCGCCCTCAAAAGAAGCCGTAAATTCCTTTACCCGCTCGAGTTCCGGCAGGATTTCATCAAATTCCTGGAATGGTTGTATGGAAAGTACATTTTCACGGCCGGGTTCGGTAACGCAATTCTGCGCAACTTGCTTCAGCACCGAAGGAAATTCAAGGTCTTCTAAAGTTTTGTAATCTATACGGCGCATCCGTTTATTTCTGTTAATTTTACTTTTTCAGCAATACAAAAGTAAGGAATATGGAAGTAACAATCGAGCCGGGATGGAAAGCTATTTTAAAGGAAGAATTTGAAAAACCGTACTTTAAAAACTTGGTGCAGTTCGTAAAATCCGAATACACTTCAACCAAATGTTTTCCGCCCGGAAAGCAGATTTTCTCGGCCTTCAATCACACTCCTTTTGATAAAGTGAAAGTTGTGATTATTGGGCAGGATCCCTATCACGGCGATGGGCAGGCGCACGGTTTGTGTTTTTCGGTGGCCGATAACGTTGCAATTCCGCCTTCCTTGAAAAATATTTTTGAAGAAATAAGAACCGATATTGGAACGCAAATTCCCTCTTCCGGAAATTTGGAGCGTTGGGCAGACCAAGGGGTTTTACTTTTAAATGCAACGCTGACGGTTCGTGCGAATGTAGCGGGAAGCCATCACAATAAAGGCTGGGAAGCGTTTACGGATGCGGTAATTGAAAAACTTTCCGAAAAAAGGGAAGGTTTGGTTTTTATGCTTTGGGGCGGGCCGGCAAAAAAGAAAGGCGCAAAGATCAATCCTTCAAAACATTTTGTATTGAATAGTGGGCATCCTTCGCCATTGGCGGCAAATAGAGGGTATTGGTTTGGCAACCAACACTTCAGTAAAGCAAATAAATATTTGGAAGAAAATGGCAAAAAGCCAATTGATTGGTGATTTTGGATGTTGCGGCACGGCACAGAAGCTGGCCGCTGAGCGAAGCCGAAGCGCTATTCTTCTTCGGGTACTTCTGGTTCGGTTGCATCGTTGCAGCTAAAATGCAATAACAAGAAGTTTGTTACCAACAACGCGCCCAAAACGATTAAAAATGTAGTCATGATACTTGTTTTTATACTAACAAGATGCAATGGATACAATGGGGTTGCGTAAATATTAAGATTTTTTTTGGAAATTATATAAAATGCTGGTTTTCTGAATTTTATTTTCAATCAATTCCAATTCCAAAAGTTTTTGCTGGATATTTTCAAGCTCTTTTGATGTCAATTGCCGGTCGCTCCAGTGAGTTAATGACAACCATTCGCGCACATCCTCTATTTTTATGCCATAGCGTTTGGAAATCATTTCATCAATGTTTTCAAGGTTTTTGAAATCCGCAGTTATCTTATTAATCACTTCAAGAATTGCTATCACACTTTCGGCTTCATTTTCCAAAATATCATTTCGAACAGCGATTACAAAACTGGGCCACGGAGTAGGGGATTCGCCAATCAAACGGAAGGTTCCATTGTCAACGTGTGGTTTGGTCATAAATTTTTCCCACATAAAATAATCGCCGTTTCCTCTCGGAAGGCCTTCCAAAGCACCCTCCAAATCTTGGATAACCTTGAATTTCAAATCATTTTTTAAATCCCATTCCAGATTTTCAGCGTTCACAAAAGCCATTAAATGCGAACCGGAACCGTAGCGGCTTATTGCGGCCTCCGTTCCTTTTAAATCTGAAACCGTTTTATAATTTGAATTTGCGGCAACGTGGATTCCCCAAAGCAAAGGCGATTTCACAAAAACCTGGACAATTTTTGATTCATTGCCGTTGATGATATCGCGCACAATTCCTTCAGTGAGGATTACCGCCATATCAATTTCCTTTTCGCGAAGCGCGCGGTTCATTTGTCCGGTTCCGCCGGCGTAATCCTTCCAACGAAGATTGATTCCTTTTTCATTGAATTTTTTGTCGCGAAGGGCGATGTACCACGGCAGATTAAAATGTTCCGGCACCCCGCCGATTGTGAAATTTTTCATTGTTAAGTTAATGGGTTACTGTGTTATTAAGTTACTGGTTTACTGAATAATTTATGCTTCTTTACTTTAATATCATCAAAATAAATAACCAATTAACCCAGTAACTCAATAACTTTTTGAATCAAAGAATCAATTGTCTTTTCAGGATTTTTGCTGAAAGTGCCGCTTGCTCTGTTTGCCAAAATTGCATTCAGCGACACGGCTCGGTGACCCAATAACCTTGCCATTCCGTAAATTCCGGAGGTTTCCATTTCAAGGTTTGTGATTGCATTTCCGCGAAAGCGAAAATCTTTTATTTTATCGTTCATCATTTCATCTTCAACTGAAAGACGTAGAACCCTGCCCTGCGGACCGTAAAAACCTACGTTTGTTGCTGTGATTCCTTTTGTGAATTTTTCTGAACTGAATTTTTTCAAAAGATTTTCATCTGCGGAAACAATATAGGGCTTTGATTTTTGTGGGTTCCAATTGGTTGCTGAAATAAATGCATCGGAAAAAGCCTCGTCGCAAAACGAAATATTCCCATAAAAATGAAGTAAATTATCAAACCCGATCGCTTTTTCAGAAACCAAAAAACTGTCGATTTCAATTTCCGGCTGAATGGCGCCCGAAGTCCCGATGCGAATGATTTCGAGGGAAGTCAATTCTTTTTTAACGGTCCGGGTTTCAAAATCTATATTTTTCAGCGCATCGATTTCGTTGAAAACAATATCAATATTATCGGTTCCGATTCCGGTGGAAATCACGCTGATTCGTTTGCCCTTCAAAATTCCCGTGTGGGTTTTAAATTCCCTTTTATGGACTTCAAATTCAATGTCGTCAAAATATTTTGAAACAGATTCCACGCGATCCGGATCGCCAACGGTAATTATAATATCCGCAAGCTGTTCCGGCAATAAATTTAGATGGTAAATGCTGCCGTCTGGATTTAGAATGAGTTCGCTGGGAGAAAGGGTTTCAGGTTTCAAGTTTTAGGTTTGAAAATTAGTTGAGATGTTTATATGTTTAAAAGTTTAGATTTTTAAAACTGAATACTGCGACTTTTCATCCACCAACTCGTTTCACTTTAAAACCTTTACCTTTCAAAAATGCCATAATTTTATCCCGATAATCACCCTGAATTATTATCTGTTCATTCTTAAAACTCCCGCCAACGCTGAGCATTTGCTTTATTTCCTTTGCAAGAATTTTAAAATCTGAATCCGCGCCGGTGTAACCTTCAATAATTGTAATCGGTTTGCCCTTTCGCTTTTCGTATTTGCAAATCAACGGAGCATCCTGCAACCAAAGTGTAGTTTCCGCTTCTGTTTCGGGAACTTCACTGGGTTCGTGTTCGGGGAAAAGGTTTTTTAATTGGTCTTCTAAGGATTCCAATGTTTCAGGTTTCAGGTTTCAAGATTCAGTTAACTGTAAACTGCTACTGGCCACTGCCTACTTCTTTATAAGCCCAATCTCCACCAAACGTTGGTGCAAAAATTCGCCTGCGGTAATATCATCATAGGCCTTTTCGTGTTCGGCGTCAATACATTCTTCCAAACAATTCAATTTCATATCGCTGCGCGGATGCATAAAGAAAGGGATTGAATAACGCGGATTTCCCCATTCCTCTTTGGGCGGATTCACAACACGGTGGATTGTAGAACGCAATTTATTATTGGTGTGCCTTTCCAGCATATCGCCCACGTTTATCACCAATTCGTCCTCGTTTGGAATTGCATCGATCCATTCGCCATCCTTTCGCAAAACTTGCAAACCTCCGGCGGAAGCGCCCATTAAAAGCGTAATCAAATTGATATCTCCGTGAGCGCCGGCCCGTACTGCACCTTTTGGTTCTTCAGTAATCGGCGGATAATGGATTGGTCGCAAAATACTATTTCCATTCGTAGCCCAATGGTCAAAATAAAATTCATCCAAACCAATGTAAAGTGCCAAAGCCCGAAGCACATAAATGCCGGTTTTTTCAAGCATTCTGTAGGCTTCCATTCCGATGTGGTTGAAGTCAGGCAATTCTTTCACTTGCACGTTTTTGGGATATTCCTCAATCAAATTTGCGTCTGGCGTTGGTTCCTGTCCAAAATGCCAGAATTCCTTTAAGTCGCCTTCTTTCCTGCCTTTCGCGTGTTCTTTTCCAAAGGAAATGTAGCCGCGTTGTCCGCCAAGTCCTTCAATTTCATAGTTTTCTTTTGTTTCAAGCGGAAGGGCGAAGAAATTCTTCACTTCTTTATAGAGACCCTCCACCAAATCATCGCTGAGAAAGTGATTTTTTAGTGAAACAAAACCAATATCTTCATAGGCCGAGCCAATTTCATCAACAAATTTTTGCTTGCGTTTTGGGTCTTCGGAAAGAAAATCGGCCAAATCTACGCTGGGTATGGTGTTCATATCTTTTGAATTTAGCTTACAAAGATACCAAATTGTAAAAGTTTTTCAACAGCTAAATTTTGCATTAATAAACCCTGTATCAATGGGTTTTTTTCTACTTTTGAGCCTTCTAAATTATAGTGATGAAGCCAGAAACCGCCCCCCATATTTTCTTTCCATACAACCGAAAGGATATTGACGATGCAACCTTGATAAAACTGTACCGAGGAATGCTAAAACCGAGAATGATCGAGGAAAAAATGCTCATTCTTTTACGGCAGGGAAAGGTTTCAAAATGGTTTAGTGGAATAGGGCAGGAGGCAATTTCAGTAGGAATTACAGCGATTTTGGAAAAGGATGAATATATTCTCCCGATGCATCGAAATCTTGGGGTTTTCACGATGCGCGATATTCCGCTTCACAGATTGTTTTCGCAATGGCAAGGGAAGGCGAACGGTTTTACCAAAGGCCGTGACCGCAGTTTCCATTTTGGAACGCAGGAATTCCATATTATCGGGATGATTTCACATTTGGGACCACAATTTGGCGTTGCCGATGGGATTGCTTTGGCGAATAAATTGAAGAAAAATAATAAAGTCTGCGCCGTTTTTACGGGAGAGGGCGGCACCAGCGAGGGCGATATTCACGAAGCTTTGAACGTTGCTTCTGTTTGGAAATTGCCGGTACTTTTTTGTATTGAAAACAATGGCTACGGACTTTCAACGCCAACGAACGAACAATACAATTGCGAAAATCTGGCAGACCGCGGAAAAGGCTACGGAATGGAATCGCATATTATTGAAGGAAACGATATTCTTGAGGTTTACACCAAACTGAAAATGTTGGTTGAAAGTATGCGAAACAATCCCCGCCCGGTTCTGCTGGAATTCAAAACTTTCAGGATGCGCGGCCACGAAGAGGCGAGCGGAACCAAATACGTTCCGACTGATTTGATTGATGAATGGGGGTTGCGAGATCCGCTTTTGAATTATGAAAGTTATTTGCTGGTTGAAGGAATAATTACTGAAGAAAAAATCCAGGAATTCAAAAACGAATTCAAAAAGGAAATTGACGAAAATCTTGACATAGCTTTTGCCGAGCCCAAAATTGAGTCCGATGAAACTACTGAATTAAATGATGTTTATAAAGAGTTTAATTATCAAGAAGTTAAAGAAAATTCAGAGAAAGAAAATATTCGGTTGATTGATGCCATTTCGCAAGGTTTGAAACAATCCATGGAACGCCATGACAACCTTGTAATAATGGGGCAGGACGTTGCGGAATATGGTGGGGTATTCAAAATTACGGAAGGATTTGTAGAGCAATTCGGGAAAGCAAGAGTTCGAAATACACCAATTTGTGAATCTGCAATTGTTTCTGCGGCGATGGGACTTTCAATTAATGGCTATAAAGCTGTTGTAGAAATGCAGTTTGCAGATTTTGTGACTTCCGGTTTCAACCCAATTATAAATTATTTGGCAAAAAGTCATTACCGCTGGAACGAAAAAGCGGATGTGGTGGTGAGAATGCCTTGCGGTGCCGGGGTTGGCGCTGGTCCATTCCACAGCCAAACCAATGAAGCCTGGTTTACGCACACTCCCGGATTAAAAGTTGTTTACCCAGCATTTCCTTATGATGCAAAAGGTCTGCTCGCCACAAGTATTGAAGATCCAAATCCGGTGATATTTTTTGAACATAAAGCCTTGTACAGAAGCATTCGTCAAGATGTTCCCACAGATTATTATACCATTCCTTTTGGAAAAGCTTCGGTTTTAAAAGAGGGAAATGATGTTTCAATAATCACTTACGGAGCTGGTGTTCATTGGGCTTTGGAAACATTAAAACAAAATCCTGAGATAAATGCAGATTTAATTGATTTAAGAACCTTAGTTCCTTTAGACACTGATGCTATTTACACCTCCGTAAAGAAAACTGGAAAAGTTATTATACTTCAAGAGGATTCCATGTTTGGTGGGATAGCTTCCGATATTTCAGCCTTGATTATGGAAAATTGTTTTGAGTTCCTGGATGCTCCGGTGAAACGGGTGGCCAGCCTTGAAACCCCGATTCCGTTTGCCTCAAACTTGGAATTTGCTTATCTTCCTAAAGAAAAATTCAAAAGTGAGCTTATAAATTTATTGTCTTACTAATAATTTAACAATCCTTGTTAAACTTTAGATAAATGGAATCCAAACGTTAAAATTGTTATTTAAATTAGTGGCATACTAATCATTAAACACTAAAATTATGCTACGTTGGATCGTTATTTTTCTGGTCATTGCAATTATTGCAGCCATTTTTGGATTTGGAGGCATCGCCGCAGGAGCGGCCGGAATTGCAAAAATTATTTTCTACATCTTTCTTGTCTTATTGGTAATTTCTTTGCTTTCGAGTCTATTGAGAAGATAAGATAATCCTGAACCAATTAATTTAAACCACAAACTATTAATTATGAAAAAAATCCTTATTCTGGCGCTTATTGCTGCCACGGCATTTTCTTGCGGCACACCAAAAACCGTACAGGAATCAAAAAGAGTTATTAAAGGCTACTGGACCTTGGATAATATAACCTATGGCACTTCGGGAACCTTTAATGTTACGTTGTTCAATGACACATCGGTGGAATGTTTTGAAGGTAGCACTTGGCGCTTCATTCCCAACAACAATACGGGTACTTACACCATAGAAAATCCTGACTGTCCCACAGGAGAGCGAAATTTTATATTTTCTATTATAGAAATAGATCCCGCCTCCGGCTTGTATGATTTTATGGTGAAGCCAACCAACGCCAAGGGCAAGTCTGATACCGACGTGGGTTTCAGACTGCGGTTATCCCAACTCAACGATTCCTCCATGCAATGGGAGCAGACGGTAACTTTAGAGGGCAAACCCTTCAAAATAAATATTAATTTTTCTAAAATAAACGAATAAAAATCATGAAAACATTCTTTAAACAAACCGCTTTAGTAGCATTGGCATTTACTCTTACTCTAAGTTTAAGTAGCTGTGAAGCCACGAGAAATGCTAACAATAAACAAAAAGGTGCCGTTATTGGTGCCACAAGTGGAGCCGTTCTGGGTGCAATTATTGGAAACAATGTTGGAAAAGGCGGAAACGGTGCCTTAGGTGCCGTAATTGGTGGGGTAGTCGGTGGAGGTGCCGGAGTTATAATTGGTGACCGAATGGACAAACAGGCCCAAAAAATTGAACAGGAAATTCCGGGAGCCCAAGTAGAGCGGGTAGATGATGGAATTGTTGTAACCTTTGACGAAAACAGCGGCGTATATTTTGATACTGCCAAATACAATGTTAACGCCGCTTCACAAACCACCCTGGATAAACTTGCAAATGTGCTGCGAGAATACCCTGATACCAATGTTCTTGTAGTTGGTCACACTGATAGCGTTGGTGCAGATGAAATGAACATGACGCTTTCAAAAAACCGGGCCCAGGCTGTTACAAATTATTTTGTACAGAACAAAAATTTGTCCACCGGAAGATTCACCACCAACTGGTATGGTGAAACCGCGCCAGTGGCAGATAATGCAACTGCCGAGGGCAGGGCAAAAAATAGACGCGTAAATCTTGCCATTCTTCCAAATGAAAAGATGAAGCAGGAAGCAAAACAACAAGCCGGAGAATAATATTCTGTAATCCTATCCTAAAATCCCGTACCTTTTATTGGTCGGGATTTTTTTTTTAAGCAGCACCTAATGGAACCCAATATTAAGTATGATGTTATAATAATAGGAGCAGGTCTGGCCGGGCTTACCGCAGCCTTGCATCTTTCTCAAAATAATTGTAAAGTTTGCCTGATTGAAAAAAACACCTTCCCCCATCACAAGGTTTGTGGGGAATACGTGAGCAATGAAGTTTTGCCCTATTTGAACTCATTGGGCATAGACCCCAAGGCGGCGGGAGCAAAGACAATCTCAAAATTTCAAATTTCTGATGGCAACGGTTCACTATTACAAGCTGACTTGCCACTGGGAGGATTCGGAATCAGCCGTTATTTTTTTGACGAACTGATATATAATTTGGTAAAGAAAAAAGCAAACATCATTTTTGAAACCGTGGAAAAGGTCCATTTTGAAAAAAATTCATTCACGGTAGCCTTGCAGGATAAAAATTCTCTCAAGGCCGATTTTGTAATAGGGGCCTTCGGAAAAAGATCAAACCTCGATTCATTTCTAAATAGAAAATTCATGCACAGCAAGTCACCGTGGCTCGCTGTAAAGGCACACTACGAGTATCCTTTTCCAAATGATACCGTTGCGCTGCACAATTTTTCCGGTGGCTATTGCGGGTTAAGCAAAACCGAGGCAGATGTGGTCAACGCGTCTTACCTCACCACTTTTCAATCCTTTAAAAAATTTGGCAACATTGAATCTTTTCAGCAAAACCATCTTTCAAAAAACCCATACCTCAAGGATTTCTTCAATAATGCCGCCCCAATTTTTAAAAAACCAATGACCATTAGCCAAATTTCCTTTGAGGAGAAAGAACCCATAAAAAACCATATTTTTATGCTGGGCGACAGTGCCGGGCTGATCCACCCGTTGTGCGGCAATGGAATGGCAATGGCAATAAAAAGTGCCCAGATTTTTTCAGAACTCTTTTTAGAATCCTTCAAAAATGAACATTTTGACCGCTCAAAACTTGAGCGGGACTATGCCCAAAAGTGGCATGATGAATTTAGGAATAGGCTAAAAACAGGACGATTCATTCAGCAAATGCTGTTGAACCCCATCACTGCAAAAGTTGGTTTTTCCCTACTAAAACTCGTACCTTTCCTTTTGCCAAGATTAATTGAAAAAACCCACGGAAAACCCTTGCAATGATATATTTCAGTGAACGATACAGATCTGCCCAACAGGAAATTATGGACAGTACGGAGTTTAAGGGAAGGGAAATGAAAAACCTGCTACTCGATCTTAAGACTGTCAATAAATATTTAGGTGGAAACAAGGGCATCATCAAAGGATTGGATAAACTTTTGAAGGAACGCAAAAAAAACGGCCCGCTAACGATAATGGACGTGGGGTGCGGGGATGGCGAATTGCTTCGGAAATGTCACGATTTTGGCCAGAGCAGAAATTATAGTTTTAACTTTATCGGAATCGATTTCAATGAAAACATGCTGAAGGTGGCCCAGCAGCGCAGTGAAAATTATGCGAACATTTCTTTTCAAAAGGTTGATGTCATTTTAAACAAAGAATTAATTCCAAATTGCGATATTGCAGTGTGCGGGCTGTTCCTGCATCATCTGAGCGAAAATGAGATTGAAGCATTGCTGAAGGTTTTATTGAAAAGAACAACTATAGGCTTGGTTATAAATGATTTGCAAAGAAGCAGACTGGCCTTTAATCTATTCAAAATTTTCAATAAATTATTTTTAACCACTAAAACCGCCGAACACGATGGATTGGTCTCCATCGCCCGGGGCTTTAAAAAGCAGGAAATCATAAATATTTCAAGGAATATTCCTGGCCAACAAAGCGAAATCCATTGGCGATGGGCCTTTCGGTATCAATGGATTATTAAAAAGACAGTATGAGCGTAAATATAATTTCAATTGCGAAACAGTTGCCACAATACAGTCGGAAAACCTCACAGATCATTCCGTTTGTTGAGCAGTGGATGCAGGGCCAGGACAAACGGTTTCAGCGAAAAGTAATTAAAATTTTTGAAGGTGCCGGCGTGGACAGGCGCTATTCCATTATGGATCCCGTGGAAGTCTTCACCAACACGAGTTTTGAGGCCCGCAACGAAATATATGCCCGCGAAATAACAAAGCTGGGCAAAGAATGTCTTCAAAAAGCGCTAAACAAAGCAAACTGGAAACCTACCGATATTGATTTTATAATTACCGTTAGTTGTACGGGAATTATGATTCCATCCGTAGATGCATATTTGATAAATGAACTTCAAATGAAGCAAGATATCGTGCGCCTGCCTGTTACCGAAATGGGCTGCGCTGCCGGCATTTCAGGAATTATTTATGCCCACAATTTTTTAAGGGCAAACCCTAAAAAACGTGCAGCGGTCATTGCGGTTGAGGCCCCCACGGCAACATTTCAATTGGAAGATTTTTCCATGGTAAACATTGTTAGTGCCGCAATTTTTGGGGATGGCGCGGCCTGTGTTTTGCTATCAGCAAATGAATCAGACCACGGTCCTGAAATTATTGCAGACGAAATGTACCATTTTTACGATGCCACCGAAATGATGGGTTTTAAACTGGTAAATACCGGACTTCAAATGATTCTCGATAAAAATGTGCCCACGAAGATTGCAGAACACTTTCCGGCAATTTTGCACCCTTTTTTGAGCAAGCACAATTTGGGAATAGAAGATATTGACCACCTCATTTTTCATCCCGGAGGCCGAAAAATTCTGGAAACCGTTGACGATCTGTTCGGCAATTTGAACAAAAATATTGATGACACAAAAGAAGTACTTAAATTGTACGGAAATATGAGCAGCGCCACAGTGCTCTATGTTTTGGAGCGTTTCATGGACCGAAAACCCAAACGTGGCGACCTCGGTTTAATGCTTAGCTTTGGTCCGGGATTTTCGGCTCAACTTGTTTTATTGAAATTTTAACTATGAATGAATTTGAAAACACTTGGGCAATAATCCTTGGTGGAAGTAGCGGCCTTGGCCTTGCCACTGCCCACAAGCTTGCTTCCCACGGAATGAATATATGCATCGTGCATCGTGACAAAAGACAAAATTTAACAACTTTTGAAACGGAAGTCAAAAAGTTGGAATCCACCGGAGTGGCTGTAAAGACCTACAATCAGGACGCTTTGAAGGAGTCCGTTAAAAATGAAATTCTCAGTAATTTTCCAAAACAAAGCGTGAAATTGATTTTACACAGTATTGCAAAGGGAAGTTTAAAAACAATGGCCGGGCCTTCAAATGAAATTCTTTCCCAACAGGATTTTGAAATAACCCTAAATGCCATGGCACTCAGCTGGTATGGATGGACCCAGACACTTCTTCAACGCGAATTATTTGCTGAAAACGCCCGCAGTATAGCCTTTACCAGTGAAGGAAACACAAAGGTGTGGCCCGGTTACGCTGCTGTTTCAACAGCAAAAGCTGCACTGGAAGCACTTATGCGCAGTATGGCCGTTGAACTTGCACCTTTGGGGCTCACAACCAACTGTATTCAAGCAGGAACTACGATTACTCCCTCATTCTTGGCCATTCCGGGAAGCGCGCAGTTGTCTGAAATTTCAAAAAACAGAAATCCATTCGGAAGGCTAACAACCCCCGCAGACGTTGCAAACGCGGTGTATCTACTTTGTAAAAAGGAAGGAAAATGGATAAATGGCACAATTTTAAAAGTTGACGGCGGCGAAAGTTTGCGATAAATCCCATTAGTGATGATTGATAAAAGCGAAATAATAGCGCAACTCCCTTATGAAAAGCCATTTTTATTTGTGGATGAAATCATTTCAGTTTCTAACGAGGGCATTGTTGGCACTTTCACATTTCTTGAAGATTTGGATTTTTATAAAGGGCATTTTCCACGAAACCCCGTCACTCCGGGCGTTATCCTAACGGAATGCATGGCTCAGATTGGGTTGGTTTGCCTCGGGATTTATTTATTGGATAAGAAAAAAAATGCCCAACCTACATCATTTGGGCTCAGCTGTACTAAAATTGATTTTTTTGTACCGGTATTCCCGAATGAGCGCGTAACGGTTTATTCGAATAAAATATATTTTAGGTTCAACAAGCTGAGATGTGAAGTAAAAATGACCAATCAGAGCGGTAATATTGTTGCGAGTGGAATTATTGACGGCATGCTCGTGGAAGAATTTTCAAGAAATAAGGCACATGAAAGCAAATAAAAAATCAGTGATACCCCAAGCTGTAATAAATCTATTTCAAAACCAAGCGCTATGAAAAATCGGGTAGTGATAACGGGTTTGGGAGTGGTAGCGCCAAATGGGGTGGGCATTCCTCAATTTTCTGAAGCAATAAAAAAGGGAATTTCAGGAATCCGTTTCTTTCCCCAATTGCGCGATCTCAACTTTTCCTGTCACTTGGGCGCAGCACCCATTATTTCTGAAGAGAAAAAAAGGGAATATCTCACAGATTTACAACTTCGGAATTTTAACAGCAGCGGCATTCTCTACGGAATAATTGCTGGCATGGACGCACTGCGCGATGCCAAGTTGGAACGTGCAAAAGGCAGTGAAACACCCCTATGGGAGTTGGGTATAATTTTCGGAAGTGGCACCAGCGGAATTGAAAAATTCCGCGAGGCCATTTATAAAATTGACGACAATAATGTGAAGCGATTGGGCAGCAGCTCCGTTGCACAAACCATGACCAGCGGTTGCAGTGCCTATCTTAGCGGGCTCATTGGCGCCGGAAATTGGGTCACAGCCAATTCATCTGCCTGCGCTACCGGCGCCGAAGCGTTACTTATGGGATATGAACATATAGCAAACGGCAAGGCCACCTACATGCTGTGTGGCAGCACGAGTGATTCCGGACCCTATATTTGGGGTGGATTTGATGCCATAAAAGTAACAACCTATAAACATAATAATTCACCGGGGTTGGTGGCCGGACCCATGAGCGCTACCGCCAGTGGCTTCGTTCCCGGAAGTGGGGCAGGGGCTTATTTGTTGGAATCTTTGGAAAGCGCCCAGAAACGGGGTGCGAAAATTTATGCCGAAATTCTTGGCGGCGCCATCAATAATGGCGGACAGAGAAATGGGGGAAGCATGACGGCCCCCAATAGCACAGCAATTCAAAAATGTATTGAAGGAGCACTAAAAAACTCACAAGTGGAAGCTTCTGAAATTGATTATATAAACGGCCATTTAACGGCCACTCTCAAAGACCCCGATGAGATTGAAAATTGGAGCAAGGCCTTGGATCGAAGAGGTGATGAATTTCCATACATAAATTCCCTCAAGGGCATGGTTGGCCATTGTTTAGCGGCCTGCGGAAGTATTGAAATTGTTTCGGCTGTGCTGCAATTGTATGAAGGTTTTATTTTCCCGAACATAAATTGTGAAGAACTTCACCCAAAAATAGCCTCACTGATTTCAGCGGAAAAGATTTCGACGAAATTGCATAAAACCCCGTTAGATACCATCGCAAAAGCAAGTTTTGGTTTTGGCGATGTCAATGCTTGTGTTATCTTTAAAAAAATTTAAATGAAATGACTACTGAAGAAATTTTCAAACTTCTTGAACCCATCATAAAGACTTATTTGCCCAAAGATGTTCCAGCATCGGAAATTAACCGTGAAAGTGATCTAACCCGTGAGCTGAATATCAACTCGGCCCATTTGGTTGATATTATTTTGGATATAGAAGACGTTTTCAACATTGAATTTAAGAATGACGATATGGAAAAACTTCGCAATGTTAATGACGCTATTTCGCTTATTCAACAAAAGATTTCCGTTTAGGCTTCCCTTGTGAAGTAATATGGAACTTACTTTTCGATAAAATTTTCATTATCTGTAGTGCGTTCAATATCGAGGTCAATATTATTGGATGGGCTTTGTTCAAGCCCGGCTGAATCTACTCCATAAAATTCCAACAACTCTGTTGAACTTACAATTTGCCGTGTAATATTGCCTTTGATAAGAATGGGATAGGAGAGTACTTTATCATTCTTTTGGAGGATTTTCAACCAATCATTTGTTCCAAAGTCTGCAGTGGTTTCAGTGCCAAAATCCAATTCCTTTTTATCTATCAGATCACCTACTTTAACACCCAAAGCATCGGCGATTTCAACCCATTGGGTATCAGAAACTTTAGTTTTGGAAATGTCTATATCCAAAAATTTTTTGTCAATTCCGTTCAAATAAGCAATCGCTCGCTTTCCAACACGCGTGTTACTGCTATAAATGAGGGTTACCTGTTTATCATTTCTTGCTATTGCTCCCATAATTGTCATGGTTAATATTCATTGAGTTTATCTTTTCGTTTTTGAAGTTGTGACCGCAGTTCCGTGATTATCTTGGCTACGGAGGCTTCAAAGGATGCCGTGGATGCTTCGGCAAAAATGGTAGAGCCCGGGATACTTAGGCGTGCACTGCATATTTTTCCAACTTCGGGGTTGGAACTGTTTTCTTTTTTAAAATAAACATCGGCACCAATTATTGAATCATATTTATTTTCAAGTTTATCTAATCGCTCTGATACAAAAGCCTCTAATCGCGGGCTACCGGCCACTTCGTGATACTCAAAATTTACCTTCATAATACTTCTTGTTTTTAGGTAATTTTAAAGATACGATAGCCAAAAATCCATTCCAAACTTTTAAGTGGATTTTGTGAAATTATTCCAAATCCACCACTTCAGTTTCGGGGGCAGGAATCACCAAGGAAGCAATAATGCCCGAGGCAAGGGAAACGCCAATTACGCCGAGGGAAAGCCATTCGGGTATTTCCACGTGGTGTGAAATTATCATTTTCACGCCCACGAACGCAAGAATTACAACCAAGCTGTAATTTATAAATCTGAACTTGGAAAGCATTCTGGAAATAAGGAAATACATAGAACGAAGGCCCAAAATGGCAAGTATGTTTGAGCTGAAAACTATAAATGGATCTGAAGTAATCGCCAATATTGCCGGAATACTATCCAATGCAAAAAGGATGTCCGTGAGTTCAATTATAATTAAGGCTACGAAAAGGGGAGTGGCGGCCCTAATGCCCATTCTTTTGATAAAAAACTTGTCGCCATCCAGTTTATAGCTCACTGGGAAAAGTTTCTTGAGAAAACGGAACATTTTGGAATTTTTTGGGTCGAATTCCGTTTCTTTATGAGTCAACATTCTATAAGCGGTAAACAGAAGGAAAACCCCGAATACGTATATAATCCAGTCAAATTTATTGATAAGGGCTACCCCAAAAAAGATCATCAACGCCCGAAAGACCACCGCGCCGATAATGCCCCAGAACAATACCTCGTGTTGGTATTTCTGCGGAATTTTGAATGAGGAAAAGATTACTGCAATTACGAAAACGTTGTCAATACTAAGGGAAAGTTCAATTAAATAGCCGGTTATATATTTCAAAACAGCTTCGTTGGGCGCCAAACCGGTCGGATTTTCCACCATTCCATTGCTGAACAACCAATAGATCACTCCCGAAAAACCCAACGCCAGTGAAACCCAGACTGAGGTCCAGATAGCGGCTTCCTTTGTTTTGATAACGTGAGGGGTACGGTTAAAAACCCCTAAATCCAGTGCTAAAAATAATATGATAAATGCGACAAAAAGAACCCAGACAATCATTAAACTATATTTTGGATGAAATTAATATCATTTTCGCCCATAAAAATATAGAGAAATGTTAATAATGGCACACTGTTTATAACTTTTATTTTCTTTGGCAAAATCCCCGGCCTTGCGCAACAAAAAAATCCCTTTTAACTAAGGGATTTTTAATGGTTTAGAAGTGGCGAACAAATGAAATGTCAGCCTGGCTGAATATCTGCGCCAGGTTTTGGTTTGGCCTTAGGTTTTGGTTTCGCTGCGGTTTTGGCTGGTTTTGATGGGGGCGCGGGTTTCTTTTTTGGTGCTGTTGACATGATTGAAAGTTTTTGGTTCTACAACCTAAAGGTAAAACTATTTTTCATAGAACTTAATTTTATTTGAAATAAAACAGGGCACACACTCTGAATTTGAGTAATTTAGCGTTACTAACCAAGTATTATGAAGCTTAATTCCTTTTTTAAGCAATGCCAAGAAAAGGAAGTCTTTAAAATGGTGTCAATCTATGTAGTCTCTACATGGGTAATTTTGCAGGTGCTCGCAGTTACTTGGCAGCCGTTGGGACTTCCACAAAAATTCTTTACCCTCACTATTATTGTACTGCTACTTGGTTTTCCGGGCTATCTATTTTTTCTTTGGAAATACCGCGTCGTGCCCCTACATAGGGCGGAAAGAGAAACTGACATTGAACCCGATAAAACTGCAAAAAGGGAAAGAACTACTTTCAAAAAAATATATTTTTCATTTTTGGGAGTAATAACCATATTATGCGTCATTGCCGTTTTACTGATTGTAAACAGGAATTTTCCCAAAGAAAACAATATAGCGATTCCTCCAACAGTTAAAAACGACAAAATCGCCGTTCTGAAATTTGGAAACAACACGGGCGACCCAAAATATGACATTGTTGGTAAAATGGCTTCCGACTGGATAATCCATGGAATTACTGAAAATCAGGTTGCACAGGTAATCACCCAAGATTTGGTTGACGAATATAAAAGTCTTTTAAAAGGAAAAAACATAGAGGCAAACGAAACCACCATAGTAAAGGAATATCTTAAACCCAGCAAAATCATCTCCGGCAATTTCTATCTAAAAGATGGAAAACTACTTTTTCAGGCCATGCTCGTTGATGGGAAAACGAACAAAACAAACTTTTCCTTTAAACCCACGGAATGTGCAGCCACAAGCCCATTGCAATGTATTGAGGACCTAAATGAATCCATAACCGGCTATTTTATCACCGAGGGAAATAAAAAACTGATGCTCCAAGAAACCCCTCCCAAATATGAAGCCTATAAAAATTTGATAGAAGCCAAATACAGCAACGACAAACAAGAGTACATCAACCTCCTCAACAAAGCGATAGCCGCAGATTCTACCTATTTTGAACCCAAGGTTTTGCGTGTTGGGCATTACTACAATGAAAAGGACTTCAAAAAAGCCGATTCGCTGCTAAAACTGATAAAGCCAGATTCATACACGAATAAACGGCAGTTGAACCTTCTAAACATGTATAGGGCTTTGTTATCGGGCGACAACCGAACGGTCTATAACACAATTTTAAAGGAATATGAATTAGCACCCTTCGATTTAAAAACAAATAGAACCGCCATGGTGGTCGCGCTACAGTTTATAAACAAACCGGAAGACGTTGAGGCAATCTATAAAACAGTGGCCATGGACAGCATAAACCTTCAAAACTGTTCAGATTGTATTATGCGAATCTACGTAAAGGCGTATGCTGATATAGAATTGCAAAAATACAGCCAAGCCATTGCTTCCATTGAAAATGTGCACAAAGAAACCGAAGCAAAGCTGTTGAACAGGCCGTTAGTAATAGCCTACGTTCGCAGCGGGAAAGACGAAGCCCTAAGCCAATTTTTGAAAAAGATTGAAATAACAGCCAATCCCGCAGAAACCCAAGAACTCTATTTGCAATCAGGAAAGGAATTTTTGCTGAAAAACGAAAACCAAAAAGCACAAACATGGTTTGCCAAAATTATAGATTCTGATGCCGCATCCGTAACTCCGAAAACGTTGGCCGCGGCACTATTTTACAATAAAGAGTTTGCCAAAGCAAAAATAATTTTTGAAGAGATTCAAGAAAAGACCCCTGAGGACATTGAGACACTAACAAAATTGGCTATCTGCAATTATAAAATAGAAAATATTTCAGAAGCGAAAAACAACATCAATTCATTGGAAACCCTAAGGGCCAACTATCAATTCGGGGAAGTGGACTATGCACTCTCACAATTTTATGCCGCCGCTAACAAGGAACGGGAACTTTACGATCATCTGTTTAGGGCAGCGGCCAATGGCCATCTTTTTCATTGGAAATATTTCAAAAATGACCCTCAATTCCAAAAATTCAATACATCCGAAGAGTTTAAAAAAATTCTGAACTACTGGAAATAATTTTACACTGAACAATTGAACGCTAATCCAATGCACAAACTTAAAAATGCACATGCGCTAATAATTGGGGTGGGCAGTGAAGACCTTCCCGAAACCGTGACGGATGCTAAAGCCATATATAAAATATTGTGTGAAAGAAAATATGGAAGCTATTACAAAAAAAACGTCACAGTCCTTACCGGAAAAAAGGCCACCCGCCAAGGAATACTCACGGCATTTGATGGACTATTGCAAAGAACCAACGAAAACTCCACCGTTTTGCTCTATTACTCGGGCCATGGCGGCATGTACAGCGACAATACTTTCATAAAGGAAGAGTCGTTAAAAAAACCGGAGCCTGAGAACCAAAAATATTTTCATTTATGCCCAAATGATTATGACCCCAAGAACTATATTTCAACCTGGATAAAGGCAGAGGAGATAAAGTATAGAATTTCACAACTGAAATCCCGAAGACTGATTTTCTTTTTGGACTGCTGTCATGCCGCGGGAATGACTGCCGGAGTTTCATCCATTGCTGCCCAAGAGCCCGCCCGCACAAATGCAGATGGCCTTGCCCAAAATTTGGATGACGGTCGGGGAATGACCATCGTTTCTGCCTGTCGGGCTGAACAGCTGAGCGTTATTTTGGAAGGAGACGAAAACAGCCTTTTCACCAAATGTATGCTTGAAGTATTAAGGGGCGAGGCCAAAGCAGACGCAAAAGATCCGGCAGTAAGGATATTTGAGGTAGTACAATATATTTTTAAAAAAGTACCCGAGGTTTATCCCGACCAAAACCCGTATGCAAATTTGCAGATTTATGATGATTTTATAATTGGCTATGCTTCAGCTGCATTGGAAAATGAACCCGAACAAGTTGAAATCGAAACTTTAGAAACAAAGCTGAAAACCACAGTAAAAGAACCTGTTACCAAATTTAGGGAAACGGAAAATTTAAATAGCGCAATACTATTCATCCACGGATTTTCTGGTGAGGCGGAACATACTTTTTACGAAGCACCCACTTTTTTAATGGCCAATCCTGAACTGGACGGATGGGACATGTTCCCCTTGGGCTTCAGCGGCAACATTGTACCAAAGCTGGGCAAAAATATTTGGGCCTGTGCCACAGACATAAAGCATAACTCAGACTATTTGTTGACATCCTTAAAAAATAAGTTTTCCAAATACAACCGAATTGCAATCGTTGCCCACGATGTGGGAGGAATCGTTGCCCAGCAAGCCATTCTGGAACTGGAACAAAACGATATGCAGCGAATAAGCCACGTATTATTATTTGGTACCCCCAGCAACGGCATTCCAGAAATGGAACTTCAAAACAGGGCGATATACGGTTCGGAGGACCGAGAATTAAAAGAAGGGAGTGAATATATAAGAACCCTTCGGGAGCGGTGGAATACCAAATTCCAGAATCAATATCCGTTTGTCCTAAAGGTTATTGCGGCCACAAGGGATGAATATGTTCCCATTTCCTCAAGTTTGGCTCCTTTTGAAAAAAAATTTCACGAAATTATTGACGGAAGCCATTTTTCCTTGGTAAAGATAGCGCGCAAAGAAGACGACGCCTATCAATTGCTTTTGAAGACATTGACCAATAAAAGTTTTCTGAACAAATTTTCTAACAAGGAAGAAGTGAATATTGCATTGGGTGAATACAGCAGTGTCATTAATGCACTGCTACCTTCAACGGCAGTGCTTGACCCAAATGGACTGGAAAGATTACTGTTTGCGCTGGAAGGTGCGGGCAGGGAAGAAGAGGCTTTTAAAATCTTAAGGGAGCACCCGATCGCACAGGGCAATTCAAATTTGTTGGGAATCCTTGGCGGCCGATATAAACGCCAATACCTCAAGACTTTTTCAGCGGTTGATTTGGGTTCAGCTTTCAAACATTACGAAGAAGCCCTAAAAATAGCACAAGCTAAGAATGACGGTTCCCAACTGTATTATCATGCCATCAATCTTGCTTTTCTTAGCCTAATGAAAGGGGAGAAGGCGGCCATGTCTCACTATGCAGACCAAGCTTTGCAGGCAGCAAAAGAAGACAAGTTTCCCAGTCTTTGGAAAATAGCAACGCTCGGGGAAGCCTTTTTATATAAAGGAGATTTCGAAAAGTCTAAGGAAAACTACGCAAAAGCTTCTGAAATGGCAGGTCTCCGCGAAAAAATTTCCATTCATTCAAACGCCTATAATGCCTACACCAAGTTGATGCAAACTGCAAACCCAAAAGATGTGTTTATCAAATTCTTACAAATAAATTTTTTATCGTAATTTCATTGCAAAAATTAGACTGAATGTTGAAGTTTAAACAAAACAAGACCCCAAAGTTGGATTTCAAGGAAGCTATTAAAAAGCCATTTCCCATAAAATGTGTTCAAATAGACCAACCCTTCGAAGTGGAAACCATGGAAGGGATCATGAAAGGAAAAGCGGGAGATTGGCTAATGATAGGCGTTAACAACGAAAAATACGTTTGTGATGATTCCATTTTCAAAAAAACCTACGACCTTATGAATTAGTTGAAGAAACCCAAAACTTGAAGCCATGAGTGGAAAAAGAATTTTTGTAAGTTATTCCCGGCGAGACATTGTTTACGTAAAATCTTTAGTGGAAGCATTGCGCTCGCAAGGGTTTGAAGTATGGTTTGACAAAAACATAATGACCGGTAATGACTGGGACGACACGATTGAGGAAGAAATAAAAAAAGCAGATGCACTGGTCTTGATTCTCTCAAAAACCTCGGTGGAATCAGATGCGGTGAAAGATGAAATGTCATACGCTTTAAGTCTGGGCAAGGGCTTAAACCCTATAAAAATTGAAGACTGCGACGTGCCGTTACGGCTTGCGCGGAAACAATATATTGATTTCGAGGCTCTTGGTCATGATTTAGGTTTTGAGCGTTTGGTAAATGATCTAAAACTTCAGGTTACTTCACCCAATGGGCCTGTAAATGTTCAAGTTCCAAAGGGCACCTTCGTCCCCCCGCAGCGAAAACAGCACCTAAATATTCCTCCTCCCCGAAAATCTTACAACGGTTTAATGATTATTGGAGGGATTATCTTAGGCGGAGGTGCAGTGGTCTTCCTGATTATTTTTATTATGGCCATAGCGATGCAATCTAAAAATGATTCTGAAGATATTTATACAGATGACGGTAACACATTTGTGGATTATAACGAGAACAGCCAAACCCTTTCAACGGAAGAACAAGATTGGAACACCACGCTCAATACCAATACTTTAGACGGATATCTGGCTTTTTTATATACTTACGGAAGATCCACGAAATATTATGAACAATCCTATACGGAGATTAATAAATTGCTGCCGAAATCGGCAACGGTCTGGTATGGGGTTCGCGGCGGGAACGATAATTTCACTAAATATTTATTTTATGCCGGCGATCAATCCACGCCGCCACAATATGACGATATAATTACCCCAATTTTTAAAAGCGAACTTTTGGAGGGAGATGATTTTGTGCGCAACGGAAATTTTGTACTTCCAGGGCAAAGACTTTTGGTGTATGATGTCTGGGTAGATAGTGATAATAATATCTGGGCAAAAATCCGTTATAATTGATTTTTGATTAGTTCACACACTGTTATGTGTTGAAATAAGGGAAGGGAAATAGCGATGGGTTAGCCAAATTCTATTTTACATAATATAAATTATAGAACAATTAAATAAGCATTAAATTTGTGATTGTTGATTTCAGAATGCCAAGATTACAACCATTTCTTCCGTCTGAAATACCACACCATTCCAACAAATACCAATGCCATTACGCACAAAAGATAGAAATATCCATTTTTAAAATGAAGTTCAGGCATATTATCAAAGTTCATCCCGTAAATGCCCGCCAAAAATGTTAGTGGTATAAAAATGGAAGCCATAATTGTCAACACTTTCATTACCTCGTTCATTTTGTTGCTTATCGTGGTCATATACATATCCATCAAACCCCAGATCATTTCCCGGTAAATTTCCACGCTTTCGTTTACTTGTACAATATGATCGTAGAGATCGCTTATATATTTGTGCGTGCGCGGGCGAATTAGCGGATTTTCAATTTTTTCCAATCGATTTATAACCTCGCGCAAAGGCATTACAGCCCTTCTTATTTTCAGTATATCCTTTTTCAGATCCTGGATTTCTTGGGTTATGTTTTTATCCTCTTTATCGTCAAAAAGTTTGTCTTCAAGAACCTCAATTTTATTGCTCAAAAATTCAATTACGGTAAAATAATTATCAACCACGGCATCCAATATCGCGAACATCAAATAATCTGCCGCAGCCCCTCTAATTCTGCCCTTTCCGTGTTCAATCCTTTCCCGCAAATCGCCAAAAACATCGCCTTCGGCTTCCTGAAAAGTGAGCACATAATCTTTCCCCAAAACCATACTTACGTGTTCGTTAATCAAACGTTCGTCTTCGTTGTAATGCAGCATTTTGAAAACGATGAAAAGAAAATCGTCATATTCATCAATTTTCGGGCGTTGGTGGGTGGTAACAATGTCTTCCTGAATAAGTGGGTGCAGTTCAAAATGGTTTCCGAGTGCCACAATATCTTCGGTATTTCCCAATCCATTTACGTTTATCCATTGAATCTGCTCAGAATCCTCATATTTGAACGCTTGCTCGATGTTGTTTGTCCCAAAACGCTCATAATGTTCTTTGGAATAGTCTATTATGTCCAGTTGCGTTGTGGTGGTGGTTTTTTTTCCAGTATATCTAACGGTGCCAGGGGAAAGATTTTTGGCTCTTTTGGGTGGTATTTTGGCAGTTTGCTTTTTTCTGATTTTGGCAGCCATACAGATTGATTTATATTTTAAAGGTATGGAAAATGATTAGGCATAAATTTAATGATTTCCCAATTTATACATTTCAAAAACTTCAATTGTTCAAAAACCTGTGAATATAAATTTTAGCGATTACTTAAATTTTAAACCAATTTATCTACTTTAACCAAAGCAATTCAGTACTTCAAATTAATAACCCAACTTATGCATTTAGCCACGCTCGATTGGATCATCATTATTTTATCTCTCGTTCTTTTTTTATTAATCGGTTTAGTAGTCGCAAAGAAATCCGGAAAGAACTCAAAATCTTTTTTCCTTTCCAATAGAAATATGCCGTGGTGGCTGCTGGGCGTAAGCATGGTTGCTACAACCTTTGCGGCCGATACGCCCAATTTTGTTGCAGGCCTTATCCGAGAGGACGGCGTTTTCGGAAACTGGATTTGGTGGAGTTTTCTCTTAACGGGAATGTTGACCGTTTTTTTCTACGCAAAACTATGGCGAAGAAGCGGAATCACAACCGATTTGGAATTTTATGAACTGCGCTACAGCGGAAAAAGCGCCGCATTTTTACGGGGATTTCGGGCCATTTATCTCGGTGTTTTTTTCAACATTGTAATAATGGCGAATGTTTGTTTGGCGGCGATTAAAATTGGCCACGTAATGTTTGGGCTCTCTTCATTGGAAGTTTTATTGATTTCGTCCCCAGTCGTTGTAATTTACTCAGCTTTTGGCGGGTTGAAAGGAGTTTTGCTGACGGATTTTGTGCAGTTTATAATCGCGATGGTCGGAAGTATTTGGGCAACGATTTATATTGTAAATATGCCAGAAATCGGGGGACTTGAAAACCTCCTCTCCACTCCTGCCGTTGCCGCAAAAACCGCAATGCTCCCAGATTTTTCAAACCCTGAATTGTTGATTCCGTTGCTCATCGTTCCGCTTGCCGTACAATGGTGGAGTGTTTGGTATCCCGGTGCCGAGCCCGGCGGTGGCGGTTACATTGCGCAACGAATGCTCGCCGCCAAAGATGAAAAGCACGCAATATGGGCAACATTGTTTTTCAATTTTGCACATTATGCGCTTCGTCCGTGGCCGTGGATTCTTGTTGGGTTGGCGTCGATTATTATCTATCCGAACCTTGAAAGTTTGCAGGCCGCTTTTCCAAATTTGAATCCGTCTTTTGTGAAAAACGACCTCTCCTACCCTGCGATGCTCACGTTTTTGCCCGCGGGATTGTTGGGAATAGTTATTACATCACTAATTGCCGCTTTTATGAGCACCATTTCAACCCATTTGAATTGGGGAAGTTCTTATGTTGTGAATGATTTTTACGTGCGGTTTCTTCGCAAGAAAGCAACAGATAAAGAACAAGTTGCCATCGGTAGAATTTCCACCGTAGTTATGATGGTTTTGGCGGCATTGTTGGCGTTGGTTTTGGAAGAAGCCCGCGACGGTTTTAATCTTTTGCTTTCCATTGGTGCGGGAACCGGTTTGCTGTTTATCCTGCGCTGGTTTTGGAGCCGAATAAATCCGTACAGCGAAATTGCCGCAATGGTAATTTCATTTTTAATCGCCGCTTTCTTTTTTATAAATGGAAAAATGGAAACGCCAAAGATAGAAATGGCGGGGCATTGGCAATTGGTTTTAAGCGTAATAATAACCACAATTGGCTGGGTGCTTGTAACGTTTATGACAAAACCATCAAAAGCAGAAACACTGAGCAGTTTCAACAGTTTAATCTTTGGAAACGAATCCAAATTCAAGGGTTTCGGGATGAAGATTCTTGGCTTCTTTGCTGGGGTTGTTGGGGTTTATTGCTCACTATTCGCCATTGGTAATTTTATTTATGGCAAGAATCTTTTGGCGTTTGGATTAACTGCGGTTGCAGTAGTTTGTGGCTTGGTGATTATAAAATCTTTTCGGGAAAGTTGATTTGTAGGGGTTTCTACCAGTACAAGATTACTTTAATTAGAATATTATATGGAGAGTAGCCTTATTTTGTTCGTTTAAGTTTTGGTGGATTTTGCCGAGTATCAAAAACGTCTGCGATTTTTACAAAACCGTTTTCAATATCCACGAAATATATAAGTTTGTAGTTTTTGTAAACTAGATATCGATAATTGATTTTTCTTTCTTTTAGAAATTCTTCTTCTTGGCCAATTAATGGAGTTTTAATCAACTTTTCTGACTCGTTAATAATTCCTTTAAGAAGTTTTTGGCAATTCTTGGACCAGCTTTCCTTTTGTAATATTCGTAGATTCCATCAAGTTGATTTTCAGCAAATTCAGACCAAATGGTTTTCATCACCATTATTGATATTTTGATAGAATCTCAGAACCGCTTTTAAATTTATTGTTTCTGAAATCAGATTCTGATTGATCAATTCGTTTATTCAACTCATCCGGTGTCAACGGTTCAAATATGCCTTCGTCTGCAGCATTTCTTTCATTCTTCAAAATTTTTTCGAGACGGGAAACTGCTTCTTCGCTTTGAAGTTTTAAAAATTCCTGTACAAATTCTATTTTTCGAGCTTCTAAATTCATTCTTTTCAGCTTTTTATCAAAGATACAAAATTATCAATTTAAGTATTGCAACAATCTTTTGGTTTTCGGACTTTCCGTAGTAACCGTATAAAGCCCGTCAAACAAAAAAAAGTGGAGTTGTTGTAATCCTTTTGTTTTGCCAACCTCAATTTTGTCAATTTCAGCACTTTCGAACAAACGGTAAGCATTCCCTAAACTTTTTTTATC
>JBEBRF010000023.1:0-26974 GCA_040394975.1 Aequorivita soesokkakensis | reverse complement strand
TTTACATGGTACAGATCATTGGCGATAGCGCAAGCACTGTGAAGCGCTTGATTAAGGAATAATCGCCCATATAACCAACCAAAATGATAAAACCCCTTCAGCTTTTGCTGAAGGGGTTTTTGATTTTTGTAACATCGAGGGCATGAATTATACTTATTCAATAACTTTGAGGTTTTTAATTATCGCTTAAAAGTCTGTATGTTTGAATCCTTGTGAGGAAGCAAACTTTTGTCGGCATCTTAAAATGTTCAATAAACCAATAACTAATATGAAAAAATCAATCCCATTTTTAGCGTTAATCCTGCTAACGGCAGCCTGCAACAATCCAAAACAAAAAGAGAACTCTTTTAATTCTGAAGAAGAAATGAAAAGCACTGAAAACCCGCTACTCTCTGAAAGTACTTTACCTTACGGAACTCCGGATTTTTCAAAAATAAAGAATGAACACTTTAAACCCGCATTGCTTGCTGGAATTGAGCAACAAAAACAAGCCGTAACAGCAATCACCAATTTACAGGAGGAACCCACTTTTGAAAATACCGTACTTGCACTCGAGAAAAGCGATGAGCTATTGAGCAGGGTCTCTTCCGTGTTTTATGCCCTGGCGGCCGCTCATACCAATGAAACCTTGCAGGCTATAGAAGAAGAAATGGCGCCAAAGTTTGCAGCTCAAACCGATATGATCTACCTGAACGATAAACTTTTCCACCGCATAAAAACCTTATATGAAAAAAGAAATACTCTAAACCTCGATGCGGAATCACTGAAACTTCTGGAGGAATATTATAAGGATTTTGAAATAGCCGGCGCAAATATTCCCGCAGCGGACAAAGAAAAGCTTAAGGAATATAATGAAAAGATAGCGACACTCACCACCAAATTCGGGAAAACCCTTTTGGAGGCAAACAATGCCGGTGCCCAAACTTTTACAAACAAAACGGATCTAAAGGGACTGACCCCCGAATTGCTTAAAACCATAGAAAACAAAGAGGGAAAAGGTTGGACCATTCCGCTACAGAACACTACCCAACAACCCTTGCTCCAAACCATGGATGAAAGGGAGAGCCGTGAAAAACTCTTTTTGGCCGCTTGGCATAGAGCTGATCAGGGAGCCAATGACACCCGTGGAATAATAACGGAACTGGTGGAAACGCGCGCCCAAAAAGCGAAACTTCTGGGTTTTAAAAATTATGCGGAATGGAGCCTTCAAAACACCATGGCAAAAACTCCGGAGAGCGTAAATATTTTTTTCAACGGACTGATTCCCGCCGCTACTGCAAAGGCAACCGCTGAAGCTGATGAAATACAGAAAATGATAAAAGCACAAGGGCATGATTTCAAACTGGAACCATGGGATTGGAATTATTATGCCGAAAAGGTGCGTAAGGAAAAATATGATTTGGACGAAAACCTAATAAAACCCTATTTTGAAATAAACAATGTTTTGGAAAAAGGTGTCTTTTATGCCGCCAACAAACTGTACGGCATTACCTATAAACAACGAACCGACATCCCGATTTATCACGAGGATGTTAAAGTTTATGAACTTTTTGAGGAAAACGGTGATGCCTTGGGTCTTTTTTATACAGACTTTTTTGCGCGCCCCAGCAAAAGAGGGGGCGCATGGATGGACAATTTTGTTGCCCAGTCAAAATTGTATAACAAAAAACCGGTAATCTATAACGTATGTAACTACCCAAAACCCGCAGATGGCAATCCGGCCTTGCTTACCTATGATGAGGTGGAAACCATGTTTCATGAATTTGGGCACGCGCTTCATGGGTTTTTCGCATCCCAGCAATACCCTTCGCTTTCGGGAACAAACGTAGCCCGTGACTTTGTTGAGTTCCCTTCGCAGTTTAACGAGAACTGGGCTTTATATCCCGAAATTCTGAAAAACTATGCGCTGCACTATGAAACTGGAGAACAGATTCCACAGACATTGATTGACAAAATAAAAAATTCAGGCACCTTTAACCAAGGATATAGCCTCACAGAAAACTTGGCAGCATCAAATTTAGATATGCAGTGGCACATGATTGCAGCAGGTATAAGTATAGCAGATGTGAATGCTTTTGAAAAGGAAGCATTAAAAAAGACCCGTTTGGATGTGGTCCACGCAGTTCCGCCAAGATACCGTTCTACTTATTTTGCCCATATTTTTGCTGGGGGATATGGAGCAGGCTATTATTCATACCTGTGGACGGAAATGCTCCATCACGATGCCTACAATTGGTTTGAGGAAAATGGAGGCTTGACCCGGCAGAATGGGCAGCGTTTCCGAGATATGGTCCTTTCCCGGGGAAATACCATGGACCTAAAAAATATGTACAAAACCTGGCGGGGCGAAGATCCAAAGATTGAACCGATGCTCAAGGCGAGGGGGCTAAAGTAATATTTTGATAATGTCCGTTCGAGCGCAGTCGAGAACTATTCACCGCTATGGTGGGTTTCGACTGCGCTCAACCAGACATTGCATTTACTTTTTCTTTTTAGATTTTCCCGAATCCTTTTTTGGATGCACGAGTTTTAATTCATCAATCAAGTTTTTTGCGCCTGCATACTTATCCATTATGAAAAGAACATAGCGAATATCTACCATAATATTGCGGGAAAGGGAAGGGTCGTAATAATAGTCGCTCATGGTGCCTTCCCACACCCGGTCGAAGTTGATGCCAATTAGGTTTCCATTAGCGTCAATCGCTGGGCTTCCGGAATTGCCGCCGGTAGTATGGTTTGTGCCGATAAAGTTTACGGGCATTTTCCCATTTTCGCCGTATGGGCCATAATCTTTTGCCTTATAAAGCTCAATTAGTTTTTGCGGAACATCAAATTCATAATCGCCGGGGACATATTTCTGCATTACGCCTTCAAGATGTGTGACAGGTTCGTAATAAATGGCATCCGCAGGGGAGTATCCCGCCACTTTGCCGTAGGTAACCCGCATAGTGCTATTGGCATTTGGGAAGATTCGTGCTTCTTTCGGGCTAAGTTCAAGCAGTGCTTTCATATAATCGCGTTCCAAACCGGTAATCTTCATATTAAGTTCTTCATATTGAGGAACAACTTTTTCAAAGAATGTGTCGGCAATTTCAGCTACCACTTTGTAGCCTGGATCATTGTCAAGTTTTCTGAAAACACTTTCGGCATCACCTTCCATTAAGTTTTTGAAGGAGGAATATTCCACAAAAGCAGACTTGCCGTAAACCGCTGCGGTCAATTCAGCGGCATTCAGGTTTTTAAGGGAAGCTGGTAAAAATTCATCGGGTACATCCTGCGCATAAAGCTGGATAAGCGCTTCAAAAACTTCCTGGTCCACCTGTTTGCTGTAGTCTTTATAATTTCCTTGTGCCGCTTCAACCAAATTGTTTTTTCTATCCATAAAAGATTGTTCCCCTTGGTCGTGATAAACTTGCCTCAATTGATAGGTTTGGTAGGCCATGCGCATCAATTCCACATTTCGCAACACAGTTTCCATAAAATATTCGCGAGCCAAAAGATAGGGCTCAATCGCAGTGTAATACTGTTCAAATTGTGGCAGTAACTGGCCGTATTCCTGTTGTTTTCCTCTTTTGTTTATTTCAGAAGTCAGTGCGGTTTCCTGTTGCTTTTTTATCTGGGCCGCATTGGATTTAGTGAGTCCCAAAGTCTCGCCCTGCCATTTTTTCCAATAATTGGCAATTCGTGCAAATTTGGAAGCATATTGAATTTTTATCTGCGGATCTGCGCGCATATATTTGTCCTGTATTGCCAAGGCCGCGTCGCGGATTTTGATCCGTGCGGGGTTCAATGTTTTTACCACTTGCTCTATTGCAATAGCTGGTAAATATTCATCCGTAGTGCCCGGATAGCCGAAAACCAAAGTGAAATCATTCTCCGCTACGCCATCCAACGAAATGGGAAAAAAATGCTTGGGTGTATAGGGCACGTTGTCTGCTGAATAAGCCGCCGGACGGTTGTTTTTATCTGCGTAAATACGGAAAAGTGCAAAGTCGCCCGTGTGTCGTGGCCAGATCCAGTTGTCGGTATCACTGCCGAATTTTCCAATGGAAGAAGGGGGAGTGCCCACCAACCGTATGTCCTTAAAGGTTTCCACTACAAAAAGGATGTATTGGTTTCCTTCGTAAAAGGTGCGCACGCGATTGTCCTGCCAAGCTTCCTTGGGCGAAGTTTGCACAACGCGGGCAATGTTTTCCTCGATCATTTTTTGTCTTTCCGCTTCAGTCATTTTTGGGTTTATTCCCGTCATAATTTGAGGCGTAACATCTTCTATTCTTACCATAAAAGTGGCGGTCACTCCGGGATTTGGAAGTTCTTCCTTTAAGTTTTTGGCCCAAAATCCGTTTTCCAAATAATCATTCTCAAGAGAGGAATGGCTTTGAATCTGGGAATAGCCACAATGATGGTTGGTGAGCAACAGACCTTGGTTGCTGATAACTTCAGAAGTACAGCCGCCGTTAAAATGCGGCACGGCATCTTTTAGGCTGGCATTGTTGACATCATAAATATCCTTGGCACTCATTTTCATCCCAAGGTTTTTCATTTCAGATTCGTTCATTCCTTCAAGTAGCGAGGGAATCCACATTCCGCCTTGCTGCGCGAAGAGAGGAAGGGATAAAAAGATAAAAAGTAGGCGTACTAATTTCATGATAATTTTTGTTTCATAATTTTCGAAATAATAGCTTGCAAGATAACAATACCGTGCGAAAACACAATCCATTTAATGGACTAATGACGGAAAGATGGAATTTGGGACCGGGAGAATGGCGTTCAGAAGGAAGGCGGTTCGATGTGATTTGAATTAATGGAAATCCCTTTGCCCGCAAAAAGCTATTCGCGGCCTTAAAACAATTCTGATTAAAATTATGTTGGATTTATTTAAAGGCGTTCCTGTAGTTCCGAAATAATAAACAGAACTAAAAATAAAACGGCAGTACCAACGGCAAGTGAACCTATTCCCATAGGGCAAAATTAATAAAATATTTTGAAAAGGCTAATTAATTATGGACTGTAGCCGGAAATTATATCCACGAATCTTTTGACTGATAAATGGTGGAATCAACGAAGGGAGGCGCGAAAATTCTTTATTGAAAGCGCGCAGCGCCACGGTCATTCTGAATAGAATAAAATGGAGAGGATGGATAACAACAGGGACAACCCATTATAAAGAGAATGATAAACTTTATCAACCGAGAAATCATAAATTACTAATTTCCCCCACTTCCTTTATCTTATTTTGGAAGTACGGCTTAGTAGGTCAGTGTGCATTTGTGATAGTAAAATAGTTTGGGAAGTCAAAAATACCTGTGTTC
Organism: Aequorivita soesokkakensis; assembly: GCA_040394975.1. Classification (GTDB taxonomy): domain Bacteria; phylum Bacteroidota; class Bacteroidia; order Flavobacteriales; family Flavobacteriaceae; genus Aequorivita; species Aequorivita soesokkakensis_A. The sequence goes on along the minus strand of JBEBRF010000023.1, from coordinate 21,662 downwards.
AATAAATACTTTTGACACATTTGCAAATTTTATTAATTCAAAAACGCCCTCCCAAAACAGGCCAAATTTTTTTCGATTAAAACATGCAATCAACGCTGCATCAGTCCCTTTGTGAATGCTGGAATTGTCTTGGGGAACGGTTATATTTCACCCTGAATATCTCGCAGAAATAATTTCGGCTTGAAAAATCCCACTTAATAAACAATTTCCGAAACGGACAGGTTAGTAGTTTTTAAAAAGAAATTTGATGCGAAAGGGGCAGTTGAGAAACTTGCCTTAATTTAAGTTAATGGAATGCTTCCGGGTTGAATGTTGCATTTCGTTCAAACTTTAACAATTTTCTGCTAATCTTCAATATGAAAATGATTCATTCAGGATTATGATGTTCCCTTTTCTCATTTCATTTTAGAAAAGTGGGCTTGCTATCCGCCAACTATTTCCCCGCCGTTGACGTGGATAAATTGGCCCGTAACATAACTACTATCCTTTGAGGCGAGAAAAACGTAGGCCGGCGCCACTTCACTGGGCTGGCCGGCGCGGCCCATTGGAGTATCCTTTCCAAAATCGGTAACGTCATCAAAAGTCGCAGGAATTAGGGGCGTCCAGATGGGTCCCGGTGCCACCCCGTTCACCCTGATTTTTTCTGAAGCGAGGTTGGCGGATAGGGAACGGGTAAAGCTAACAATGGCGCCCTTGGTACTGGCATAGTCCAAAAGATGGTCGCTGCCCCTATAGGCAGTAACCGAACTGGTGTTTATAATGGAACTGCCTTCGGGCATATGGGGCAGGGCGGCCTTGGTTATATAGAAATAGGCGAATATATTTGTCTGGAATGTTTTTTTAAGTTGCCGGGCCGAGATCTGGGTGAGTTTGTCCTTTGGAAACTGCATGGCCGCATTATTGACCAAAATATCCAGCTTTTTGAATTCCTTTATACAACTTTTCACAGCGGCCATGCACACTTCTTCTTTTCTCAAATCGCCTTCAATGATGACACATTTTCGGCCTTCTTTTTCCACCAGTTTTTTGGTTTCGAGCGCGTCTTTGTCTTCGCTTAAATAGATGATGGCCACATCGGCGCCCTCTCGCGCAAAATGAATGGCTACACTTCGGCCAATCCCACTGTCGCCACCTGTAATAAGCGCTACCTTGTCTCCCAGTTTTCCGCTGCCTTTATAATCTGGCCTTATCATTTCGGGTTGTGGTTTCATTTTATATTCCTTTCCAGGCTGGGATTGTTTCTGGGCTGGAAATTTTTTTGGTTTTGCCATGGTTCAAATAGTGTTTATTGGTTTGAATGGATTGTTGAAACTGTGAAATAAATTCGCCCAAATAATCGATCTTTTTTATCTGGTATCTTTTTATTGGGACAGTTGTTCTATCTCTTTTTGCAGCAATCTTTGCTTAAAATTATCAATAACCAACCTTTTTTCAATTTACTTTAAATTCTATTTAACAATTTAAGGATATGGTTTTTATGATAAAGATCTCTTTAAAAGGAAGAATGTGCGCAGGTTTCAAGGTAGGTTTGATTATTTTTGAAACGAATCACGGCCATTCAAAATTTGCCAAAAAGCAAAAAACCATCTACCAATGCAGACGGTTTTTATGGCTAATTCATGTTAAATTTTAAATTTTTTATGCTTTACAAAGCTTTTTTAAAATAAGGGGAATCGATAAATCAATATAATTCCCAGTCTGATTTTTTTAGTTTCTCATACATAACCTCCTTCTTTAATTAGTTTATTGAACATGACAACCTTCGGCACAAAAATATTCATCTATAATGGTGTCTGTTAGCTGAATAGCGTATTTTTTTGCCGTAAAATAAATTTAACTTTTGCTATATTCATTTCGCTTTTTGTTTGGAAGGTGGCCGTTGTCGCTATTGCCGGGTCCTCACGATTAAATTGCTTATGTCCACGGTTCCCACTCGTTCTTTGCCCCGGCTGAAAATAAGGGTGCCAATATTGGTGTTTTTTGGAAGTGAGATATAGACCCTGCCTTTGTCCACCGGGGTGACATTGTCGTTTTCCCCTTCGCAGGAACGGGCAATAAGTGGGTCCTGCATAAGATATTCCGATATTTTTTCACCATTCCGATCCAGAATGGCAACTTTGAAATTTCCATTGGGATATGGCATTTTTCCCGGTACTACGGCAATTGTAGCAGTACTGTCTATTACTATTTTATTGTCCTCAATGGTGGCTTCCAGCACATAAAAGGAATTTTCCGCAATTGAGAAATAGTTTGGATTAAAAGGCTCGGTGTTTTTTTCTACACGTTCACGTTTTTGTTGGTCACTTTCCTGTTGGGCCTTGGCACTTATCGTCAACAGAAGGCAGGCTAAAATGAATAGTATTTTGTTCAGTGTTTTCATGGCTTTTTAATTTGCTGCGTTATCAAAAATTACATAGGTTATCCTGCTTTTGCAGGGACAATCGTATTCGGTATGCGTGAGGCCCGTGGTTACCATTTGACAATCTGACCCACACAAATGATACCAACCGCTGCTGCCCATTTCCGTTGCATCGGAAGCATCCTTGCAGTTGCCATAATCATTTGCGGCGGCTTGTGCGCCTGCCAAAGTGCTCCAATTATTGGGAAAGTCGTCCGCTTCCCAATGGGTTCCGCCGCCATATTCATCAGCAAGGCCATATAGACCGTGACCCGCTTCGTGCATTACGGTTCCCCTGTTTTGCATTTCGCTTGAAAACACACCGCCACTTGCCCAATCGCGCAGATTGTTTTGGTGCAGTAATGCCCTTCCCTCGGCAAAGCTCAGATTGGCATTGTTGGACGGCAATTGGTGTGGCCCGTCAATATGTCTTCTATCATAATCCGTGGCATGCCCGCGTTGTGTATTGATGTAGAAATTATACTGCCGCCTCCAAAACTGGGTATGTGGCTCATCAAAAAAGGATTCGCGAATCATTCCCCTACAGTGGTTATAAAAAGTAGTGAGGCTGGTGATATCGGTATCCGGAATAAACACCAAATCAAAAACATCATCCGGATCGCCCTGGGCATACACCGGCGCGGGCATATCAGTCACTGGATATGGCCTTGTGGCGTAGGTCACCCGGAATGTTTTGGTCTGTTCTGGGGTGGTTATTGCCCAACGGTAGTTTACCAATTTGTTTTCGCCGTGGCCGCCGGATTTCGTAAAACTTAAATCGCCGCTCGGATTATTCCATGTTTTCAACAGCGTTTCTGTGCCTGTAGAAGTGATGGTTCCGCTACTGTTTATGGTATTTACGGTTTCATACAGTTTAGCCGTAGTAATGCTTCCGTCCGTTACGCGCTCTGCAGTGTAGGTCACAGCTTGGCTACCGGAAGGATAAATGGGACTGTGCAGCACTAAGGTAATGGGGTTTTTCTCACAGGAAATAAAAACTGTTCCCAACATTAAAAGAAACCCTCCCAATTTCAATTTTCGAATAATTAGTTTTTTCATGTTTCACATTATTTAATGATTAGAATACAAATGTAAATTATTAAAAATGAAATAATTAGGGGGAAATCCCCCAAAATTAATAGGATTTTTCCTGTAGTATCGTGAGGATTTTTCCTGTGAAATAGATAGGGTTTTCCCTTTTATTTCAAAACGGCGGATGAAATAGTTTTTGTTTGAAAGTACTTCAACAATCAGCATATCATTGCAGGATTTTTCTTCCCCCGGCATTCAAAAATAAATCAAAATTCAAAGGAATTTTACTCTTTCTACGCTCCGGTTTGTAACAATATATTTTTTCTCGCGTCCATTATATATGCACTGTCCAATTTACGGGAAAACGTATCTGTCTATTATGCAATACAAGGTATTAGTCTTAACAGCAAAATAGAATATACAGTAGCTCCGGGATGGTTAGGATTAAAAGTAGTGTTGAAAAAAACAGGAATGGATCCACTTTTCCGAATATTAATTATTAAAATCAATCAAGTCATGAAACGTTTATTTATTTTATTTTTCGGTGTGTTTTTTATGAGCACCGCCGTTTTCGCAAATGAGCCATTGGGAAAAATTTATGGCTCTGTGAAGGATGGAGAATTGTTGGAGCCCATTCCCTATGCAACCGTAATTCTCATTGATTCCAAAGGGGAAATGGTAACAGGAAGTACCACCGCGGAAGACGGGGCTTTCAGCATCGATAAAATCCCCAATGGAAACTACACCGTGAAAGTGCAATTTATGGGTTATAAATCCTTCACCACCGAAATTATGGTAACGGATGGGCATCCCGCTCACGATCTTTCGGTTATTGAATTGCAGCCAGACATAGCTATGCTGGACAGCGTTACGGTAGTTGCCGAACGGACTACCATTGAACAAAGGATAGACAGGAAGATCATCAATGTGGGGAAGGACCTTACAACGGCGGGCGCCAGCGCGGCGGACATAATGAACAACATTCCATCGGTAAGCGTGGATCAGGACGGGAATATTGCCTTACGCGGGAATGCCAATGTGCGTATTCTCGTTGACGGAAAGCCCACCCACATGGATGCCGCCCAACTGCTTCGGCAGATCCCTTCCACCTCCATTAAATCCATAGAGCTTATTACCAATCCCTCGGCAAAGTACAACCCCGAAGGAATGAGCGGCATTATCAACATTGTGCTCCACAAAAATGCCAACGATGGTTTTAATGGAAATGTGAACCTCGGGATAACGGCAAGCAAATATTCCCGCTATAACGGCTCTCTCGATTTGAACTACCGAAAAGGAAAGTTTAATTTCTTTGGAAATTTTGGCAGCAATATGGGAGAAAGATCCAATTCCGGCCAGGTGAATTTATATGAAGACAACTATAAACAACACTTCGAGATAGTAAATTCGGAAGTTTCCTATCTATACAAGTTGGGGGTAGATTTTTTTCTAAACGAGCGGAATACTTTTTCTTTTTATACAAACCAGAACGAATATAAAGGCGATCCCTTCGGACACATAAAAATTCTATACCCTGACAATCCTTCACAGGATATTACCCAAAACCTTTTTATCAACAACGACAATCAAAACAGCACTTTTAACTTCGCGGCGGACCATAAATTTAATGACGACGGACATAAAATAATTCTGGAAGCAAACCTGAACCAATGGGACAATGTCGAAGATTCCAATTTTTCGTTTGAAGGCAACACGGGAAACCTTGAGGATTACCGCGAAAAAGTGAACGAGAAAATTGAAAATTTCACCACCAACCTTGACTATGAAAACCCCTTGAGCGATACCGCCAAACTGGAGATAGGTGCCGAGGCACAACTCATGGATTCCAATAATACATATTTCACCACAAGCAGTTTATACACTAATGCGGCCTATCAATACCAGCGCGACATTTATTCGTTTTATGGCACCTTTGCCCAGAATTTTGAAAAATGGTCCTATCAGCTTGGTGTTAGAATGGAAGACTATAAAGTAGCTGCCGTTTATAATGGGGAAGAAGTTTATAAAGACGATATTTTCAGCCTCTACCCCAGTGGTTTCATAAATTATACCCCGAGCGAGGCCAATTCATACCAATTGAGCTACAGCAGGCGAGTGGACCGGCCAAGCTTTGGGCAAGTGAACCCCATTCGGGATGTCAGCTCCCCTCGATTGACGGTTTCTGGAAATCCGGAGCTAAAGCCCCAATTCACAAATTCCTTTGAATTTAATTACACCCGAAAATTCGAGAAAAAAGGAAGTTTTTCCGCAGGGGTTTTCTTTAGAAATATCCACGATGAAATAAACCAAATATTTCGGGAAGACCCCAATGAAGAGGGTTCGCTCTTGTTGCAATATACCAATTACGAAGACAACAATTCCTATGGTTTGGAGCTCAGCACCAATTATAAATTCACCAATTGGTGGAGCACAAATACCAGCTTTGAAGCCTATGGCCAGCAACTTAAAGGGGTAGTGGGCGAAGAAGCCTTGGAGTCTGACAATATGGCCTGGACACTAAGGAGCAACCACAGTTTTAAGCCCACCGAGCAGTTTACACTCCAGCTCACGGGTTTTTACAGGAGCGCCTCCAAGGAATTGCAATTTGACATGGAGCCCATGTTCTTTATGAATTTTGGGGCGCGCTACTCTTTTTGGAACGATGCCGCCCAGTTCAGCATTAATTTTAATGATATTTTCAACACCCAAAAATTTGAATTCACAAATGGAAGACCTATGGGCCACGAAGGAAAGTTCCAAGGGCAGACCCAAAGGGTTTACTTAGGCTTGAGCTACCGTTTCGGCGGCACCGAAAACAAAAGCCCCAACAGAAAGCAAAGGGACCGAAATGAATTGAATGGAGGCGGAATGTTTTAAAATTGAATTTAAAACCAATGGTAAAAAAAGAGCGCATTTGAAGTATTTCAAGTGCGCTTTTTAGCTTCGCAGAATCAATAATCCCTTAGGAATAGAATTTAAATAAATAGATTAGTATATTTAGAAATTAAATTCCATTATCCTCAATTGAGGAAATTGCACCGATTTGAGATAGCCATTTTTCCAAAATCCTTCATTATAAAATACGAGTTTAATGTATCAACCCCATAAATATAAAAACAACCAACCGGAATACATTTTTAATTTTGTCCAGCAACATCCCTTTGCCATTTTGGTCATGCAAGGCCGGGAGCTTTTGGCAACCCACGTCCCCGTTTTGGTGGAAGGCAGCGCAGGCAATTATAGACTGTTTGCCCATATTGCCAACCACAACCCTATGCGGGAGCATCTTGCTGACAATAAGGAAATGTTGCTGATTTTCACCGGGCCCGATGCCTATATATCTTCCTCTTGGTATTCCGAACCCGATATTCCAACTTGGGATTATGCCGCGGTCCACATAAATGCTGAGGTACGCCTGCAGACCGAGGATGAACTTCAGGTTTCGTTGGAAAAATTGATCGCCCATTTTGAAAAGGACCAACCTTCGCCCTTGGCCATTGGAAGCATTCCCGAAAACACCTGGCGTGAAAATTTTCAGGAAATCACAGGATTTTGGCTATTGCCGAATCGAGCCGTGGGAATTGAAAAACTGCATCAGGGTTTCAGCAAGCACGATGTTAAAACCATAACCAACAAGCTGGATGCCGCTTCAACGTGTCCCGTTCATCCCCTCTCGAAGCTTTTAAGCAAAAAGCATGAGCTGTAAAATCGAAAAGCATTCGGGAGTGGCCTTTCATTTGAAAAAAGGCCAACAGCTCAAGGTGATCGTTCGCTTAAGTTTTTTTAGATGCGATACTATACATTCAGATGAAATCAACGAAAAAAACCCTGCAAATCCTAAGATTACAGGGTTTTTATATTGATTTGGATTTGTGGAGCCGGAGGGACCAGAACTAATGGTTTAATCTGCGGGAAATAGAGGATCTTCAAAGCACTAAATTTTATGCGCACCGAATAGGTGACTTTTTAACATTTGGACCCGAAATTTTAAATAGAGTTACTGGTTCTAATCAAATTTATAAACTTTTTGTTCCTCTTAATTCTTTAAATAGTTTTGATTGTAGCTTTTTAGTTTTTTATTGGAACAGTAAAAAAATTGAATTTGGTCTAAAATCAACCTTAATGATTTGCAATGGTTTCTAGGCGACATCTTCTTACTTCCTGTATGATTTCTTTTTTTGAGATGGGTATTTAAATATCCTCTTATACAATTTTATTTTCAATAATTTCTTAATCTATTTAAACCCATATTAGGGTTTCGAGCAGTCAATACTTACTAAGGTTCAGTGACCAGATAAAAATCTTGTCTTTATTGCGAATGTCAAGGAGATGTCGTGCAGTGGTTTAAAAATACGGTGTTTTGTCGAGAACTTAAAATTTTATTGCAATGGCAAGACAGAAAGGTATTATCAAATTGAAAGGGACTATCGGAGATATTTCCTTTTACAAAACGACTGATGGACACCTGGCCCGGGAAAAGGGTGGGGTAGAGAAGGACCGTATTATGAACGATCCGGCTTTCCAAAGAACTCGTGAGAACGGTTCTGAATTTGGAAGGGCTGGAAAGGGTGGAAAGCTTATCCGAAACGCGATTCGGCTTTTGTTGCAGAATGCGAAGGACGGGATTTGGGTCTAATCAATGGATTCGATTTTAATATCAGAGGAAAACTGGGAACGACTCTTTTTGCTCCTTTCGTTGTTGCCTTTGATCGAATCACGGGTGATGTTACGGCTGATTTGGCTGCTTTCAGTCCGGTTGTTCGGATTGCGGCTCCTGGTGGAACCACCCATTTCAAAATTGTGATGGGGGCAGCGGAATTGGATTTCGTGAACGAGTCTTTCGTTTTCGATATGGACGATTCAGGGATTTTGCCTTTTACGGCTCCGGATATCGCGCCGTTGAATTTAGCCGGCGTTTTGACTCCGAACTCCACATTGCCGGTACTTGAGGTTTTGGGAGTGGAGTTTTACCAGGAAGTCAACGGGGAAATGTATCCATTGAAAAATGGAGCTTTCAATGCCCTGGCAGTTGTTCTAACTGATACCCCATAGCATATGGAGTTGGTCCTAGAGCGAAGTTATCATCAAGAGGGGACCCACGGTTCCCTCTTTTTGAATAAGAGATTTCTTTGCTTCACCATTGAACTTCCTTGGTTGGAAAATCAGCGTTCGAAATCTTGTATTCCGGAAGGGGTTTATGCGTTGGAAGCTCGGTATTCAAAGAAATTTGGAAATCATTTATTGATCAAGAATGTGCCTAACCGGAATTTGATTTTGGTGCATCCTGCCAATTATGCCAAGGATGAGCTCTTGGGATGTATTGCTCCCGTTTCGGAATTGACATCGATTGGAGTTGGGACCAATTCGCGAAGGGCTATGCAAAAGGTTCTTTCCCTGTGCCATCAAGTGTTTGAGCGTAAGGAAACTGTTTTATTAACTATTAAATGCAATCGTTATGAATTTAATTGAGCGCTATAAAAAACCTACTCCGAAATTCTTTAAAATCTTACGGAATATCGGGATTGTATTGGGAACTACCGGAGGGGCTATCCTGGCCGCACCCGTGGCCTTGCCTGCCGCAATAATAACCGTGGCAACCTATCTCACTATTGCCGGCACGGTAGTTACTGCCGTGAGTCAGGCGGTGGTAAGTGATGAAAGTAAGGAAGAAATCAATTCGGATTTAAATCAAGAATTCTGATGGTGCCTTTTAGATCTTTTTCGACTATAATGGGAACCTGCGGAGGAACGGTTTTGGCCACTTTGCCGGTGATTGGTTCGGAGGATCTGATCAGGACGGCTATTTTGGCTTTGATCGGGGCCGTGGTGAGTTTTTCGGTTTCCTTTTCATTGAAGATTGTGGTGAAAAACCTTTTTTCCGCCCGGTTTAAGTCGAATGTTCAATTTCGAAAGAAGAAAGGGAATGAGAAGGAATTGTAGAGTCTAGACACGCTTCGCTGCTGGAGTTTAGACACGCTTCGCTGCTGGAGTTTAGACACGCTTCGCTGCTGGAGCCTAGACACGCTTCGCTGCTAGAATTTAGATTCGCCTCGCTGCTGGAGTCAAGACACGCTTCGCTGCTGGAGTTTAGACACGCTTCGCTGCTGGAGCCTAGACACGCTTCGCTGCTAGAATTTAGATTCGCCTCGCTGCTGGAGTCAAGACACGCTTCGCTGTTGGAGTCTAGACAGCTTCGTTGCAGGAGTTTACATTCCAGACTGTTCCCATTTTTGGTTTTAGAAATATTTAAAAGCCCGAGATTAGATCCCGAGCTTTTTTGTTTTTGACCTTACGGCTAATCTCTGACTAGATCATAGGATTGAATAAGGGCAACCTTATATTCTTCCAGGCATCGCTGCTGGTGCAAAAGATGGATGGAAAGACGTTCCAGTTTTTCCAAAGCGGTGAACCGGCCGTTCCAGTGATGGCCTTCGTAGTTTCGAATCATTTTCTTGAGTAATGATCGGACTTCTCCAATGTGGATAAATGTGACTACGGAGCCACATAGATAGGTTTTAAAGTAATTTCCGCAATAGAGGATTTTGCAGATCCAGAACAGCTGTTGCGCATGCTCTTCTGAATTTGCGAAGACTACAAAGGAATTTGTGAAGGGGCAAATGTTTGGTTTGCCGGCATTGTTTCCTTTGTTCAGGATGAAGAAATGAGGGGTTTGGTAGGTTTCCCCTGGTCGATGTGTTTTGATTTTGAATGCTTTCATAATCGTCATTTTTAAATTAAACATTGTTTGAATTGTTTCTCCTTCCCATATATTTTTTTCGAAAAAAGAAAAAAGGAAAAAAGAAAGCTGCATTCCAGTGAGGGCGCCACAGCTGTCAAGGCTTTTGTGTGAAATACTACCCGGTCAATTTGGAAGAAGGAAATAGTTGAAAGGTTTGGGGATTTTATTTTGGGTTGCAATGCTCGAAGGGTGAAATAGGGTGGAGATTTCATTTCAAAACCCGCAGGGCTTGGCCTTTACAGGTGTTTTTGGCGCCCTTACTACCTTTGCTTTGCTTTTTGCTTCAAGAAATGGATCCCTTTGCTCCTCTTTGTCAAAGCCCCGGAATCGTGCCTCTATCTTTTCTGTACTTTTATTTGTTTTCAAGGACGACCAAAAAAAAGAGCCCCCTAATATGGGAGCTCTGTGAGGCAGCACTCTACCCAAAGGATGCGCAACGTATACTCCTTGAAGCCTACGTGATGCACACCATAGAAGAACGGACTGCCCGAGGTGCGAATGCCCGCCAGCAACCACCAGCTGCTTAAACGGACTCTAAATAAAAACTTAAACATAATGCCCTATGCCACAGGATCGGTGCGACTGATGCAAGGGCTGTTAAAAAAAATACTACCCGTAATTGAAGTGCGTAACATCCAGGTGCAGACCGTAGTATCAAAATCATATAAAATTTTAATGCCAGCAAATAGCGAGGGTGGAGATTTTTTTTTAAAACAGGCGTAGCGAACCCTTGCAGCTCTCGCATCCGCACGCCTGTAACTTTGCTTTATGTTTGAGTTTTTGCTTTTCTCTAACGGAAGGATGATTTGATTCGGAATTAAAATTGGAGGTTATTGTATTTCTGTTAATCGGATGAATCGGAACACGGAATTTCATTGCTTGGGGAATAATGGAAAGTTTTATTTTCAAATCGAAAGTTCATTTGAGATTGGAAGTATTCGGAGTCAACAATGATTATGAGATAACCCTTCTTAAATGATCAAGTGGATGTTTATTCTGATTCGATTGAAGTTTATTAGGCAGGTAAACCAAAGCGGAGCTATAGTGGAAGCAAGGAATGGAGAGCAGCGTAATGGATTGCTGGAACTATAATGCGAGCCGCCTGCGAGCTGAGCAAGGGTGGTGGCTGCAGAAGCCCGAGGGAGGAGGGCGGCAGACGCCTACCGTTTACGGCAGGGCTGGCGCGATTTTTTGCTTCGGATGGGAGGAGGCAAGTGTGGCGATTGAGAGTAACGCAACGAGCCGGAGCCGGAATGGAGCAATGCCCAAGAAATAGGGAGTTTTATGGAGGTTCAGGAGGGAGCATAGGTTACTATAGGAGATGGAAATAGCTTCTTGCATTGCGCATTGGAGGTGGTAGGCTGGTGTAGTGGAGAGAATGAGCCACTCTTGCGCGCGTTGCCGAAAGTGGCTGAGTTGAGGGAGTGAGGCACGAATGAGTGAAATGAAGCGACTGTAGGCAAATTGGGAATTGCAAAAATCGTGATAGCCCGATTAGTGCCTGGCCCACGGCCGAAATCGCCGTGATGGGGGCCAAGGGCGCCAGTGAGATCATTTTCAGAAAGGAATCGCCGAAGCTGCTAATCCTGAACTGAAACTCTCGGAAGAGGAAGCGGAATACGCCGAAAAATTCACCAATCCCTTTAAGGCCGCCCAACGCGGCTTTATCGATGAGGTTATCCAACCCCGCGAAACCCGCAGAAAATTGCTGAAGGCCTTTGCAATGCTGGAAACAAAAGACGTTCCGCGGCCAAACCGGAAGCATGGGAATATTCCTTTGTAAATTTTTTTGCGGTATTTGTCAGGTCAAACCTGCCTTCCTACTGAGAGCAGGTATGCGCAGTTGAGGCCTTGTTTTAGACATTTTCTTTTTTTAAATGATAGTTATCATAAATGAATGGGTTGGAAATTCATAATTTTAATGATTAACTAAGCCCGTTCCAAAAATGCCCATAACCAACTTCAACATTAAAGGTCTGACCGATGCCGAGGTCTTGGCTTCACGGAAAAAGTACGGCAGCAATGTTCTTGAATCAAAAAAGAAGAACCATTTTGTAGAGGCTATAAAAGGCTTGGTAAAAGAGCCGATGGTCATTTTATTGTTGGTCGCCGCAACGCTCTATTTTTTCACCGGAAATACGGGTGACGGCATTTTCCTTGCCGTCGCCATTCTTTTAGTCGCTGCCATTTCACTTTACCAGGACGCTAAAACCCATAACGCCCTCGAAAAACTAAAGGAACTTTCCCAACCGCACTGCAAGGTAATCCGCAATGGGGAAGTCATTGAAATAATGAGCCAAGACGTGGTGGTGGGCGATTTTTTAATGGTGGAGGAGGGGTCGACCATTGTGGCCGATGGCATTATCGTTCACTCCAACGACTTTTCGGTAAACGAATCCATTTTAACGGGGGAATCCTTTTCCGTTGAAAAAGACGCAAATTCCCCAGACAACAAAATTTATATGGGAACCCAAGTGGGGGGCGGCCTTGCCATAGCGGAAATAACCGCGATAGGCAACCAAACCAAAGTGGGCAAAATAGGGAAGAGCATAGAGAATATTTCTTCCGAAAAATCGACGCTCGAACTCCAGATAAACAATTTCGTAAAAAAGATGGTAATCGCCGGAGCGGTGGTTTTTCTTTTGGTTTGGGGCATCAACTATTACAATTCCGAAGACGTTTTGGACAGTCTGCTAAAGGCGCTTACCCTTGCCATGAGCATCTTGCCGGAGGAAATCCCCGTGGCCTTTACCACCTTTATGGCCATTGGCGCGTGGCGGCTGATGAATATGGGCGTGATCGTAAAGCAGATGAAAACCGTGGAATCCCTCGGTAGTGCCACGATAATCTGTGTGGACAAGACGGGAACAATTACGGAGAATAAAATGCGACTCGATAAAATTTTCACTCTGGAAACCGATAAGATTACTACAGTAAAAGAGGTGCTTTCCGCCAGTGAAAAAGCACTTATAACCACCGCAATGTGGGCCAGTGAACCCATTCCCTTTGATACAATGGAACAATCGCTTCACCTGTTCTATGAAAAGATTGTTAAAAACGATGAAAGGCCCAATTTCAAAATGGTCCACGAATATCCTCTGGGAGGCAAACCCCCGATGATGACTCATATTTTTGAAAATGACAAGGGTGACAGAACCATCGCTGCCAAAGGCGCGCCCGAAGCTTTGATGGCGGTATCAAATTTAAGTGATGGTGAAAAGGAAATTTTAAAAAATAAAATAACTGATTTGGCGGCCCAGGGCTATCGTGTTTTGGGAGTTGGGGTTTCAAAATTTGAAGGAACTGACTGGCCAAAAAAACAACAGCATTTCAAATTTGAATTTAAGGGCCTGGTCGCTTTTTACGATCCGCCGAAAGGGAACATTTCAAAAGTATTCCAGGATTTTTACAATGCGGGTATTGCGGTTAAAATCATTACCGGCGATATTGCCGAGACCACTGCGGCCATTGCCAAAAAGATAAATTTCAGGGGCTCTGGGGAGGTTATTTCGGGTGATGACCTTGTGCATCTGAGCGATTCGGAACTGGCAAGGATTACTTCGGAAAAAAACATTTTTGCGCGGATGTTTCCCGAAGCAAAACTTAAAATAATCAACGCCCTGAAAGCACAGGGCCACATAGTGGCGATGACGGGCGATGGTGTTAACGACGGCCCGGCACTAAAAGCCGCAAATATCGGGGTGGCAATGGGGAATAAGGGCACCGAGATAGCCAAGCATTCCGCTTCGCTGATCCTTGTGGACGACGACCTTTCCAAAATGGTTGACGCCGTGGCGATGGGCAGAAAAATATATTCCAACCTAAAAAAGGCTATTCAGTATATCATCTCTATCCACATTCCCATAATTCTTACCGTTTTTATCCCTTTGGTCTTGGGCTGGGTCTATCCCAATATCTTTACGCCCGTACACGTTATTTTGTTGGAATTGATAATGGGCCCAACCTGCTCGATAGTCTATGAAAATGAGCCCCTGGAGAAAGATTCCATGCTTCAAAAACCGAGGCCTTTTTCTAGTACATTTTTTAACTGGCAGGAACTTTTCACTAGTATAATACAAGGTCTGGCAATTACAGTTGGTGTGCTTTCTGTCTATCAAATTGCTGTAAATAATGGCGCAGATGAGGCAATAACCAGAACTATGGTCTTTACCGCACTCATTACCGCAAATATTGTGTTGACCTTCGTAAACCGTTCCTTCATCTATTCAGTTTTTACCACCTTTAAATATAAAAATAACTTGGTGCCAATCATCGTGGGCATTACCGTGGGCATTACCCTGTTGCTTCTTTTTGTGCCGTCCTTCACTAAGTTTTTTCAATTTGAAAGACTTGATATAAACCAGCTCGGCATCAGTGTTGGGATGGGGATGTTGAGTGTGTTGTGGTTTGAACTCGTGAAATGGTGGAAACGCCAACAAATTTTAAAAAGCTCTTTTTCTACTTAACTAATCAATTTAAGTTGTTGACAAACAACGCTAAGCTGATTTTTGTCATAGTAAAAAATTTATTTTCAAGGTAATTTTGATAATGTTTCCTAAACCCCGAACATTATGAAGAATTACAGTTTTTTGCTTGTAGCCGTACTCTTGTTATTCTCTTTTAAAGTTAATGCACAGGAAAAATGAACCGTGGAGTTTCGACCTGGCCTCAATTTTCCCACGAGTGATTTTGGTAATAATGACATAAAAGTAGGTTTTGGGTTTGAACTTACTGGCGCCTACAAAATTATGCCCCACTTAGCTGCTTATGCGGGTTGGGGTTTAAACGAGTTTAAAGGTGAAGATGTTTATTTAACTGATAGCATTACTTTTAGGGAAACCGGCTACACCTTTGGCTTTCAAATTATACATCCCATTGGCACTTCTTCATTTTCTTACATAGCAAGGGCTGGCGCGATTTACAATCACATAGAAATGGAAAATATTACTGCCGATAGTACTACAGATACGGGCCATGGGTTAGGATGGCAAGTAGGTGCAGGCGTTGATTATGAGTTTGCTCCAAATCTCGCTTTTCGCCCGATGCTCCGGTATCGTTCACTTTTAAGAGATGTAACGATGGAAAATGTTTCCTCGGAATTAAAACTGAATTATATATCATTTGGAATTGGCTTGGCTTGGGATTTTTAAAAGTGAACGCACAAAAAGTATTTTGAATGAAAATTGCATTTATCATCCTCGTTTCCATTCACGGTCTTCTTCACTTAATGGGGTTTTTAAAAGTATTTGGCTTTGCCGAAATTCCACAGCTTTCACAGAATTTTTCAAAAGCGGAAGGTCTTTTATGGCTCACTGCTACTTTAGCTTTTATAGTTACAGGAATTTTATTTCTTATGAAAAGCAATCTTTGGTTTTGGATAGTATTGGCAGCAGTACTTCTATCACAGGTTTTGATTATTATGAATTGGCAGGACGCAAAATTTGGCACCATAGCCAATTTGATTTTGCTGGTTGTTGCAATCTTCGCGATAGCTAGTTGGAACTTTCAAAAGCAATACGCACAAGATGTATCCCAATCCTTCAAAAATGTAACTTTTTCAGAAGAAATTATTTCTGAAAAGGATATGCTACACCTTCCCATTCCAGTTCAGAAATATCTGAAATACATTGGTGTAATCGGCAATCCTAAAATAAAAACCGTAAAAGCTATTTTTAAAGGTGAAATGCGTGAAAAAGGAAAAGATTGGTTTGGTTTCACTTCGGAACAGTACAATTTTTTTGAAGATCCCACGCGCTTGTTTTTTATGAAAGCGAACTTCAAAGGATTGCCTACGCAGGGTTATCATCGTTATAAAGAAGGAAAAGCATCGATGCTCATAAAACTACTGTCCTTTTTTCCTGTGGTAAATATCGCGGAACCCGAAATGTTCAAGACCGAGACCGTCACTTTTTTTAATGATATGTGTCTTTTTGCGCCAGCAGCCTTGATTGATAAACGGATCGATTGACAGACCTTGGGAAATAATTCGGTAAAAGCTGTTTTCCATAATGGAGAAGTTTCAGTTTCGGCAATTTTGAAATTCGACGAAAGTGGACGATTGATCAATTTTATTTCGGAAGACAGGGTGGATGTGAATTCCAACCAAAGCGTTCCATTTTTAACACCCATTTCAGAATATGGAAATTTCAATGGTTATAATCTGCCAATAGCTGCCGATGCAGTTTGGCACTTTCCCGATGGCGATTTTGTGTATGGGAAGTTTTATTTGGAAGGCATTCTGTATAATTTGAAGAATTCAGAATAAAAAAATGATTTTTCAAACAAGTTTATACTACGGCCAAAAGCCTGTCTTATTTTTTATTCTTAAAACTGGGATAGATGTCTTCAAATTCAACTGTTTCTCCTTCGTCATTCTTACCTTGTAATTCGTATTTAATAACCACTTTTGTTCCGAGCGACGCATAATAATATACAATCCAAGCGTCAGATTCTCTTAAGCCAATACAGCCATTTGAATAAACTTTCCCCAACGTAGCCAGATTTGTGGTAGGGTGAATAAGTTGTCCCACACTACGTCCATTTATAGAAGGCTCTAGCCACGGAATAGCGGGTAGGGCAGTCCTTTTGCCATCATCCCGAGTTGTAGTTGTGTATTTATGATTATCCGTAGGATTTGCAAATGCGGGCTTTTTATTTACCCGAATAATTTCGCCAGTGCCTATCTTTGTTCGCATATCCACTTCGGCTTTAGCCATCTTCATATACTTTTTACCGGTTTTTCCAACTCTCACGGGAAACTTATAGATTTCTTTGCCATCTTGAAATATTCTTAGTCTAAATTCTGGAATGTTGATTTCTAAATAAGTATTAAATAGCTGAGTTCTCAGGTTTTCTGTTTCAAGTGAATCTGGAATAATCAAAACTTGATCCTTTTTTAAGGCTATTAGAGATTGGGAGTCTTCATTAAAAATCCCTTTATCCTTTAGGTAGTAATAATCTGTATGTGCCAAAGTGTCCATAATCCATTTGTTATTATGTACAATAATATATTCATCAATAGGATAATTGTGGGTTTGGTTGTGTTCAGCTACTATACTGTCCATCCATTTAAAGTAAGAGCGAATAGGAACGTCTTTATTGACTATTAATTCAATTTGTTTTGAAGAAATATCCGGCTTTAAAGTATCAGTTTCAACGGGAACATTTTCGTTTGTTGATTTCCCTTCAATACCAGCCTTATTGCTATTTAGGCAACCTACAAGTATAAAAGAAAAAAGAAATAAAAGTGTATTTTTCATCAGTTTTATTGAATTGCAATGATAGGTAGTTAATTGTCCAAATGGTATGATTTTCATCACCTTTCCAGCTATTTGTATAAAGAAGGAAATGATTTTATTGTTAATATATTTTCGTCTTCATTTTTATTGGTATTTCACTACACCTTTCAGATATTTACAAAAAGAACAGATGCTATGAAAATAATCTCCTGGAACATCAACGGGGTAAGGGCCATAACCAAAAAGGATTTCTTTGAAGATTTTTCTAAATTGAATCCCGATATTATCTGCTTTCAGGAAACCAAGGCCCAAGATGATGAGGTGAAAACGGCCTTGTCCAAAATTACCCAGTATCACCAATTTTACAATTCGGCAGAGCGGAAAGGCTATTCTGGCGTTGCGGTTTTGAGCAAAAAGGAACCTGTGGCGGTAACGTACGATATGGGCGTTGCGGAACACGACAACGAAGGCCGGGTAATCTGTTTGGAATTTGAGACCTTCTTTTTGGTCAATGTATATGTTCCCAATTCCGGGCAACAACTGGAAAGGCTGGATTATAGAAAGACTTGGGATGACGACTTCCGAAGCTATCTTATAAATTTGAAAAAATCAAAACCTGTAATTCTCTGTGGCGATTTAAATGTTGCCCACCGCCCCATCGACCTTAAAAATGATAAGGCCAATTACAACAAAACGGCCGGCTATACCCAAATTGAAATTGACGGACTGGACAATTTGCTCAACGCAGGTTTTGTGGATACCTATCGGTATTTTCATCCAGATAGCGTAGCCTACACCTACTGGAGCTATCGGTTTAAGGCTCGGGAGCGCAATAGTGGGTGGCGCATAGATTACTTTTTGGTAAGTGAACCCTTGCTCGAAAAAATAAAAACTGTAGCCATATTATCGGAATATTATGGCTCCGACCACTGCCCAATCCAACTTGAAATTGAATTTTAGTCAATTCTTAAATAGGTTTTCGTTTTCCTTTAAAGCGTTTATCGCCTCTAAATATCCCATTTCAAAAATAGCATCCGTATTGCTCATACCGAATATGGCAAAGCCTCCCACATCTTTGGGCGCAATAACCAAATCGCATTCAGGAAATTTTCTTATAGAATCTGATACCGCCCTGATTTTAAGTGCCCTATCGGCAACATTATAGGAATGGTTTAAATCCTTAATGCTGATTTTCTGTAGGGAGTTGATATACACCCCAATAATTGTATCGCAATGTTGCTTTAGCGGCTCCACGGGAAAGTTATTCAGTATTCCCCCATCTATATAGTACGAACCATTAATCTCGGTTGGGGTAAAAACGCCCGGAAAGGAAGCGGAAGCTATAACCGGTTTTATAAGCTGCCCTTTGCTGAAAATCTTTAAATTTCCCGAAATAACATTGGTCGCGGTTATATAGAGCGATTTTTCAAGGGCGTCAAAATTATCCCTCGGGAAAAACACTTTTAGGTCGTCATAAAACTTTTCGGTATCCAAAAACCCCGGTTTGTTAAAGGCAAATCTTTTGGTGGTAAAAATTGAAACGGTTTTAAAGAACCTTAATATTTCAGACCAATGGACCCCCGCCGCATACAGCGCCCCCACAATGGCGCCCACACTGGTGCCCGAAACGTGGGTAGGTGAAATGCCGTGCTCCTCCAATGCCTTTAATACCCCAATATGCGCGGCGCCCCTTGCTCCGCCACCGGAAAGGACTAAACCAAGATTCGTCATTGTTCTAAATTTTGATAACAAAATTGTAAAAATTAAAGCAAATAAACCCTGACCAAAATCATAATCGAGCTCAAAATTGATAGTTAAATTTGGATGGTATCCGTTGGCTAAGAATAAGATTTTGAATCTGTTAATTAAATTTATTGCTGATGTTTGTCATAGTTATTCCCTATTCGTAGGATTATCTTTGATTTTCCCTGTTGTATATGAAAAAAGAAAATTCCCTTATAACCCGTACAAAATTGTTTTTCGCTGAAATTGGCGATATGACCTTATTTGCCGGTCGTTTTTTTCGGGAATTGTTCAGTCCGCCATTTGAATTTAGGGAATTGATACGTCAATGCTACAATATGGGCATTCGCTCCCTGTTTTTGGTAATGGTGACGGGTTTTATTTTGGGCTTGGTCTTTACGCTTCAATCGCGCCCCACTTTGACCGATCTTGGCGCGGCCTCGTGGATGCCATCCATGATCAGTATTTCCATAGTGCGGGAAATCGGTCCGGTAATAATCGCCTTGATCTGCGCGGGAAGGATTGGCTCCGGAATAGGTGCGGAACTCGGCTCCATGCGTGTAACCGAGCAGATAGACGCAATGGAGGTCTCGGGCAC
Source organism: Aequorivita soesokkakensis (assembly GCA_040394975.1). Taxonomy (GTDB): domain Bacteria; phylum Bacteroidota; class Bacteroidia; order Flavobacteriales; family Flavobacteriaceae; genus Aequorivita; species Aequorivita soesokkakensis_A. The sequence goes on along the minus strand of JBEBRF010000023.1, from coordinate 1,914 downwards.
CAATCCGTTCAAATATTTGGTGGTTACCAGAATATTGGCGGTTACCTTAATGTTGCCCTTGCTCGTAATTGCGGGAGATACCGTCGCATTATTCGGATCTGCGATAATTGAGAATTTAAAGGGAGATGTTTCCTATACGCTCTATTTTAATAAGGTTTTTGACGCCTTAAGCTTTAGCGATGTGCTTCCCGCAACCGTCAAGACCGTATTCTTTGGCTTTGCCATCGGCCTGGTGGGTACCTACAAAGGCTACAATTGTTCCAAAGGTACCGTGGGGGTAGGGGAAGCCTCAAATTCAGCGGTAGTTTATTCCTCAATGTTATTATTTATAATAGATTTTATTGCCGTATTTGTTTCGGATATATTTTTTGAAGTTTAAATGAAAAAAGAAAACCAAACACCAGTCCTTGAGTTAAAAGATATCCATAAGAGCTTTGGCGAAAACCATGTGCTCAAAGGTTTCAATCTTCAACTTTTTAAAGGGGAAAACCTGGTGATTATGGGCAAGTCTGGGTCGGGGAAATCGGTTATGGTCAAGTGTATTGTGGGGCTGATCCAGCCCGATAGCGGAAGCATCACCATTAACGGTCACGACATCATCACCATGGGCCAAAAGGAATTGGATTTTCTGCGGACGCAAATCGGTTTCCTCTTTCAGGGCAGTGCTTTGTACGACTCAATGACAGTTCGGGAAAACTTGGAGTTTCCGTTGCGAAGACACAAAGATAAAATTGAGGATTTTAAAAGTACGGAACAGTCCGTAAAAGATGCGCTAAAAAGTGTGGGACTGCTGCACACAATCGATTTGATGCCTTCCGAACTGTCCGGCGGAATGAAACGTAGGGTAGCATTGGCACGGGGGCTAATTTTAAAGCCCAAAATAATAATGTACGATGAGCCCACAACGGGCTTGGACCCGATTACGGCAAACGAGATTATCCAGCTTATGCGAAGCATCCAAAAGGAGTATAACACCTCCTCCCTCATTATCACGCACGATGTGGATTGCGCAAGGGTAATATCGAATAGAATAATATTACTGGTAGATGGAATCAACTATGCTGAGGGTACTTATGATGAACTGTCAAATTCCAGCGATCCCCAAACCCGGGCATTCTTTAAAAACTAAAAATTATGGCTAAATCAACTTCCCAAAAAATAAAAGTCGGCCTTTTCGTAGTGGTGGGCACCGCCATTCTTATTGCGGCGCTCTATTCCATCGGCAACCGACAGCATATTTTCAGCAAAAACATTGAGCTCTACGCTACTTTTGGAAATGTAAACGGCTTGATTATAGGCAACAACGTGCGTTACTCCGGTATAAACGTGGGCACGGTAAGAAAGATTGAAATGATCGAGGAGGGAAGCATCACCATCCAAATGATGATTGAGGAAAAGACGGCAAGATTCATTAAAACCGATGCTATTGCTTCCATCGGTTCCGATGGCTTGGTGGGAAGCATGGTCGTGAACATTATTCCGGGGAAAGTTGCCCGTGCCAAACCCGTAATTTCCGGTGATACCATCCAGTCTTACAGCAAGATTGGCGCCGACGATATGCTCTCCACCCTGAACACCACCAATGAAAACGCCGCCTTGCTTACCGCCGATCTGCTAAAGATTACCAATAAAATCCTTGAGGGCAAAGGCACTTTGGGCGCCTTGGTAACCGATACCTTGCTGGCCCAGGATTTAAGGCAGACGGTTATCGAACTCAAACAGACCGCTGCGGGTACTTCCACGGCGGTTTCGCGCATCAACGCCCTTATTTCAAAAGTCAATTATGATGAAAGTGCCGCGGCCGTGTTATTGAGCGATACGGTTTCTGCCAACCAAATAAGGGGCGTATTCAGCAATCTTGAAAAATCGAGCGAGGACATTAATGAAATAACCCAAAATCTCGATGCCTATCTC
>JBEBRF010000022.1:0-29387 GCA_040394975.1 Aequorivita soesokkakensis | reverse complement strand
ATTTTGCATTCCAAAGCAATAATATCCAATAGTTCTTTTTCCTTTTCCTTTAAAAACCGGAAAATCACTTTTTCTTCTTCGTCCAGTTCCACGAAAAGTTGGGTTTGTTTTGGTTTTTTGGCTTCTTTCAATTCCCAGCCGAGCATATAAATTATATCGGCGGCGCTTGTGAGCAGTTGTGCTTTTTGTTGTTTTATCAAATTATTGCAGCCGCGGCTTTGGCTGTCCGTCGCTCTTCCGGGAACGGCAAAAACTTCCCTGTCGTACGAATTTGCAATATCGGCAGTTACCAAACTTCCGCCTTTTTCAGCAGATTCAATTACGATTGTTGCTTCGGAAAGGCCGGCAATAATTCTATTTCTTTTTAAAAAATTGTTTCTATCAAAAGTATCGCTGCTCCAGAATTCGGTAATAAATCCGCCATTTTCCTCAATTTTAGTAGCATATTTTTTATGATCTTTTGGGTAAAATTGATTTAATCCGTGCGCCAAACAAGCAATATTTTGAAGATTATTTTCAATGGCAGCTTTGTGGGCACAAATATCGACGCCATACGCCAAGCCCGAAATAATTACAGGATTTAAAGGTGCAAGTTCTTCGATTAAATTTTGGCAAAAGGTGGTTCCGTAAGTTGTGATTTTTCTGGTGCCAACAATGCTGATTATTTTCTTCCCAACCAAATCAATATTTCCGCGATGGAAAAAAAGTATAGGTCCGTCCAAACAATGTTTTAGTTTTTCGGGATAGGTTTTATCCTTGAAATAACTGAATTCAATATTATTTTCTTCAATAAATTTGAGTTCGTCATCGGCTTCTTCCAATTGTTGTTTCAAATTTATGTCCTTCAAACGCAAAAGCCCGATGCCGTCAATTTTGGCGAGACTGCTTTTTTTCTCTTTGAAAATTGCTTCGGCTGTCCCCATTTTACGTAGTAATTTTTTCGCGGAAATATCCCCCAAATTTGGAATCCGTTGCAGGGCAAGCGTGTAGCGCAGTTCGTTTTTTGAAAGCATGGTTTTTCAGAATTTAAACCGGGGAGGACCTTAAAAATACAAACTTTTTTAAGTTGTTGATAAAATACCCGAACAAAAATTGGATTACTTTCAAAAATGGCTAAATTTGTTTTTATGCAACTTACAACCTACATAGCAGACCTACTTTACCGATACGAATGTGTGATTATTCCTGGTTTTGGCGCCTTTTTAACGCGTTATAAATCGGCATATATTGATGAAGTTTCAAACACTTTTCATCCGCCTTCCAAAATTGTTTCTTTCAATAAACAATTGCAGGCCAATGATGGATTGTTTGCGAATTATGTGGCTTCGGTTGAAAAGTGCAGTTATGAAACGGCACTTCAGAAAATTAGAAATTTTACTGCTGAAATTTCAAAGGAACTTTCAGAAGGTAAATCAATTTCAATTAAAAACATCGGTGAATTTTCATTGAACGAAGAAAAATCGCTTCAATTTGAACCGTTGCATCAGCAGAATTTCAGCACTTCCGCTTTTGGCCTTTCCTCATTTGTTTCGCCAAAAATAAGCCGAGAGGTTTATAAAGAAACCGTTGAAGCGTTGGAAGAAAAGGCCCCTATCATTTTCACACCTGTAAGAAAAGAGGCAAAACCATATTTAAAATATGCTGCAATTGCGGTAATTGCACTTTCCGCAATAGGCTTTGGCAGCTTGAAACTTTATGAAAACCAAGTTCAAAAATTCAATTTTGCCGAAAGACAAAAAGCCAATTCTTTAGTAGAAAACCAAATTCAAGAGGCCACTTTTGTTATTGAAAATCCGCTGCCGGTGTTAAGTCTGGAACTTCCAAAGCACACCGGGAAGTATCATATTGTTGCCGGCGCATTCCGCGAAAGTGAAAATGCCGATAAAAAAATGGAGGAGCTGCGGGTCAAAGGTTTTTCACCCCTTAAAATGGAGCCAACCCGTTATGGACTTTTCCAGGTTTTATATGCCAGTTTTGAGGATCGGTTGGAGGCATTAAAAAAATTGGGCGAAATACAAAGAAGTGAAAACAAAGAGGCTTGGCTGTTGGTCCAAGAACTTCAGTAGGACCTTACCTGCTCAATTCTATTAGGGCGTCACCGAATTGGTCTTTCTCTTTTCTTTATTTTTTTATCCTTTTATTTTTTCAGTTGGGGTATCTTTGAAAAAAATTTTCTGATGCAGGCCAAAACTCCCAAGGAATCATTGACCATTTATACTGATGTAGTTCTACCCAGTGAAACAAACCCCATAGGAAATATGTTTGGGGGCGAACTCCTCGCCCGAATGGACCGAGCCGCAAGTATTGCCGCCCGCCGCCACAGTAGAATGATAGTGGTTACCGCCTCCGTAAACCATGTGGCCTTCAATAAAATGATACCCTTGGGAAGTGTAGTTACGGTTGAGGCGAAGGTTTCAAGAGCCTTTACCAGTTCCATGGAAGTGTTTATGGATGTTTTCATCGAAGACCGGAAGAGTGGCGAAAGAAGCCTTTCAAACGAGGCTATCTACACTTTTGTGGCCGTTGATGAAAAGGGCAATCCGGTTAGGGTGCCAGAGCTCATCCCTGAAACGGAAACGGAAAAATCACGGTTTGCGGCCGCGCTGCGCCGAAAGCAGTTGAGCTTGGTATTGGCCGGAAAATTAAAACCCAAGGATGCCACGGAATTGAAAGCATTGTTCCAATAAAATCTGGCCGTTTTTCTTCATAAAATCATTCTCTTTCCAAATAGAGGAATTGACCATTTTGATTTTAACGAAGAGCCTCCTTTCCTAAATTATTCACAACCAAAAAACTACCGGATAGGGAGCAGGTTGCCCGCTTTTTTATTTTGAAAATGAAATGAGCGGTTGGGAAAATCTATTCCAAACGACTGATCTGTTTGTTAAACCGCGAATTTTTTCAGGATGGATGCTACCTTTATTGCACATATTAAATATATTTGGGGACTTCAGATAAAATTTTTCTTTTTTTCTGAAAAATTTATACGAACCCTTCAAACTTAAAACAATGAAGCAAAAATCTACTTTACCCACATTCCGAAGTTTTGTTTTTATGACGATGGCCTTGGTGCTCTCGTTCTCCTATGGACAGACTTCCATTGAATTTCAAGGCGAAACCTTCAGTATGCCCGAAAATATTGAATCGTTTCAATGGAACCAATTGCCCGAATCCTCAAAAATGGATAATGGATATATTGTTTGGCTGCAGTTTTATGAAACCCCAACACAGCCTGTCCAAGATCTTTTGAAACAGAACAAGGTTCAATTATTGGAATATATTCCCCATAGAACCTACTTGGCATTTATACCAAAGAACATCAATGTTGCCCTGTTGCGGAACAGTGGGGCAAGAAGCATTATAACCGTTCCGGCAGCTTCCAAAATTGCTACTGCACTTAAAACCCCGCCATTTGACCAGTATGCTATGGACGGCAGCAATATATTGGTAACACTCCAATTTCATAAAAACGTTTCGCCAGAATTTGTTATCCAACAGTTGGCGGAAAAACAGATTGCGGTGAAGCATCAATACAAAGGATCCAATAATATAGATCTTTCCATTCCCGATAATTGCTTAGAGGACCTTGCAAACCAACCTTTTGTGAAATGGGTGGAACTCATTGTTGCACCATCGGTCCCAGATGATACGCGCGGGCGAAGCCTTCACCGCTCCAGCAACTTGGATACACAAACCTCTGCTGGCCGAAATTATACAGGCTTGAACATTGGGGTAATGTGCCGCGATGATGGTATTGTGGGTCCACACATTGATTTTCAAGGACGAATTGACAATTCACTCGCAAGTGGCACAGGCCAAAGCCATGGCGATGGCGTTTCGGGGATTATGTCTGGCGCCGGCAACTTGAACCCTTCCCACAGAGGAATGGCAGCCGGGTCGCTGCTCTATGTAGTGAATTATCAATCCAACTTTTTAGATTCTCCCACTGTTTCACTTATTAATAGCGGGGATGTTTTAATTACGAATTCTTCCTATAGCAACGGGTGTAACGATGGATATACTACAATCACCCAAACGGTGGATACACAGGTGTTTAACCTGCCTAACCTTCAACATACTTTTTCCGCTGGAAATTCCAATGGAAATAACTGCGGGTACGGTGCCGGAAGCCAATGGGGAAATATTACCGGTGGCCACAAACAGGGCAAAAATGTAATTGCCACTGCCAATGTATATTTTGATGGTACCCTGGTTTCGTCAAGCAGCCGTGGTCCCGCACATGATGGAAGGATAAAGCCAGACATTGCGGCCAATGGCCAAAACCAAATTTCAACGAACGAAAACAATACCTATCAAAGTTTTGGTGGAACCTCCGGTGCATCTCCCGGAATTGCAGGTGTTTCGGCACAATTGTACCAAGCCTATTCGGAAGCTAACGGAAACGTACTGCCACCATCCGCATTGATAAAAGCTACCTTGCTGAATACTGCAAATGATGTTGGAAATGTGGGGCCAGATTATAAATTTGGTTGGGGAATCGTGAACGGACTGCGAGCAGCAAAGCTAATTGAGGACAACCGATTTTTATCCAGCACCATTTCCCAAGGCGGCTCAAATAACCATTCAATCAATGTGCCATCGGGCACCAAACAAGTGCGATTTATGGTTTATTGGAGTGATCGTCCTGCTTCTCCGGGCGCCAATCCAGCTTTGGTGAATGACCTGGACCTTTTGGTGACGGATCCTTCGAACAATGATTATCTGCCCTATCTATTAGATCACTCTCCAAATCCAGTTACCTTGGATCTGCCGGCAACCAATGGCCCGGATCACTTGAATAATGTTGAGCAAGTATTGATTAACAATCCGGCTTCTGGCAATTACAATATCAATATTTCAGGGTTTAATGTGCCCCAAGGGCCTCAGGAATATTTTGTAGTTTATGAAATAATTTCAGATAATATTACTGTAACCTACCCAAATGCCGGAGAAAGTTTTGTGCCCGGCGAAACTGAATCCATCCATTGGGATGCGGTACCGGTGAATACTACGGGGAACTTCGTTCTTGAATATTCCACAAACAACGGCAGCAGCTGGAACGCCATTGCGACCGTTTCAAATACCACTACCAACTACGGCTGGACGGTTCCCAATACAGTTACGGGGGACGCGCTCATTAGGGTGACCAACGGTTCTTCACAAGACGTGAGTGACCAAACATTTTCCATTGCGCCCCTTGTTTCCAATGTGCAAGTGACCCAACTGTGCCCAACTGAGGCTACTTTCTCGTGGAATGCTGTGAGTGGCGCGGAAACCTACGATCTCTATATCTTGGGAGAGAAATACATGGAGGTTGCAGGCACATCCACAACCAACAATATTACCGTTACCATCTCTAATCCGGCATCGCCCATGTGGTATGCTGCTGTGGCAAAAAATGCCACTGCGGGCTGGGAGGGAAGAAGAAGTAATGCCGTGTATTATGCGGGAGGATTGCTCAATTGCTCCCTTGCAAAGGATCTTTCCATTGAAAGCGATAATGACCCCAGTGATTTCAATATGGTCTGTAATCCGGGACCGGTGGTAGTTTCGGCAACAATCAGGAATTTTGGAAGCAGTGCCGAAAGCAATTTTCAAGTAAGCTATCAACTGAACAGCGAGCCACCGGTGGTTGAAACTTTCACCGGATCCATTGCTCCGGGCGGCCAATCTTCATTTAATTTTGCAGAACAATTGGCCATAACCGCTTCGGGCAATTATACCCTTACCGTTTCGGTAAACTTGAGCGGAGACGAAAATCCGAGCAATAATGAGGATACGCTAAACTTTTATGCGTCCACCGAAGCCGAACCTCTTGATTTTGTTGAACCTTTCGACATAAATGGAGTACCCCCTCCAGGGTGGAATTTGTTGAATCCGGACAATTCGGAAACTTGGGTGGAAAGGGCTGGAATAACAGGAAGCGATGGCGCCTCAACTGTAGCGGCCTATGTTGACAATTTTTCCTATAATGGTGGGGGTGAAGAAGACGCCCTTCAAACGGTCTTTATAGATTTAACGGCGGCGACTTCCGCGGCGTTGGATTTTGACCTGGCAAAAGCACAATATTCTTCAAGCTTCTCCGACGCGTTCCGAGTAGATATTTCTATTGACTGTGGCGCTACTTTTACCCAAATTTATTATAAGGATGGAATGGCGCTTTCCACGGTTTCAGGATTTAGGACCAGTAATTGGACCCCTGCTTCCGCTGCCGACTGGCGAACTGAAACTATTGACCTATCATCGTTTTTGGGCGAAAATGTACAGTTCCGGTTCGTGAATATCAATGGTTATGGCAACAGTACCTTTATTGATAATATAAATGTGGGCGGTTCCTTGGGAATTGGAAAAACCGATTTGCAAACTATTTCGATGTATCCCAACCCGGCATCCAGCGAAGTGATGGTAAATTTGAACAATACCGCTGTTAACGCAGTTTCCATTGATCTGTACAATAATCTGGGCCAACGCTTGCTGTTCATTTCAGAAGCAGAAATGGCCGGAAAATCTGTTGGCGTACTGAATGTTTCGCATTTATCTACTGGAATATATTTTGTAAAAATTAAGGCTGGAGAAAGTACCGCAACCAAAAAGTTGATCGTTCAATAACGGTAGCGACAGTGTTACTTTATAAAAAAAGGGGAACCCGTTGTGGTTCCCCTTTTTTTACATTCGGTAAATCCAATCTGCCGGATTTATCTTTGTCTTGTTTTGGTAAATATAGAATTTCAGCACCGTTCTTCCCTCTGTAGGGCTCTTGGCCACCGTTCCTATTTTTTGTTTGGTTGATACTTTTTCGCCTTTTTTAACAGTCACGGTTCCCAAATTACTGTACACCGATATATAATCACCATGCTGTATAAACACTACTTTATTGGCTCCTTTTATTATTTGTATGGCCATAACCTGCCCTTCAAAAATGGAACGCACGTCTGCATGGTCTTCCGTAGCTATTTCAACGCCGCTGTTGTTCGTGGTTACATTTGGAAATTGGGGATGCTGATGTGTGCCAAAGCTTTTTACAACCATTCCTTTCTCCACCGGCCAGGGGAGTTTCCCTTTATTGTTCGTAAAACTTGCGGCCAAGGCTTTGTCTTCGGCCGTTAGGGCGAACTCGTCTTTCTTCACCGTTTTAGTAACTACGGTTTTGGAGGTTGGGGTAGTGGAGGTTGCTTTCGCCTTTGCTTCGGCTTCTGCCTTTTCCCGCGCTATCCGGTTGGCTTCTTCTATTGCGGCTCTAATGAGGGCGTCAATTTGGCGGTCAATTTCATCTGCTTCCTTTTGTTTGGAACGGATTTGGGAGGTAAATTTGCTTTCGTCCTTTTTTAAGGTAGCAACCAGCGCTTGCTGATCTTTGCGCTCTTCGGTGAGTTTCTTTTTAACCACTTCATTTTCCGCAATCAATTTTTGTTTGGTTTTTTTCTGGTCTATTAAGTCAGTATTTAGTTTTTGAAGCTCCTCCGTTTTGGCCTTGATGCCCTCGCCCTGTTTTTTTCTGAACTTGGCGTACTGCTTCATATACTGCACCCTCTTGTAGGCCTGCAAAAAATCTTCCGAGGAAAGCAGAAACATAATGCGGCTCTGTTGGTTTTTGCTTTTGTATGATTTTTGGATCATTTCGGCATAATCGGCCTTCATCACCTTCAACTCCTCGCGCAGGGTGCTTATTTTACCGATATTCTCGTTTATGTTCCGGGTGAGCAAATTGGCCTGTTGGTTGGTAACCCGGATTAGGTTTTCAGATGCCGAAATGCGCTGGTTGAGATCCTGCACTTGGGAAAGAACCGATTTTTCCTCCTTTTTTGTTTTGAAGAGCAGCGAGTTTATTTGCTTAATTTCTTCCAAAATTGCCTGCCGTTTTTCCTCAAGTTCCTTTTGCTTGTCTATTTGGGCCGAGACGGATGAAGCAGAAATGATACAAACGAATAGAAAAAGATATGTGCCTAAATGCTTCATTTAATTAAGTTGGATTTCTTGGTAACCTTGTGGAATATCAAAAGGAAAGCTCACATCCACGTTTACATCTATTTTTCTATAGTTGATCTCAATTTTGGTCTGCGCGCCCTTCTCCGCAGTGTCTATCATAATAGATGAAGGATAAAACTGGCCGTCAATTTTTTGATAATCGCCATAGCGGATGCGCAATAATCTTTCTGAATCGGGCTGCGAAAGGGTTTCCAAGGCAATTTTGAAGTTTTCCGGATTTACGAACAGCGAATGTATAAAATTCTGGGGTTGCTCTTTAGGCTGTATTTTGAATTTATTCTGAAAAACCTCGGCAGAATATTCGGAAGGATTCAACGTGAAAATAGATTGTCCCAAAAGCAAATTCTGCGCCTGTTGAAAATTGATTGGCGTCCCGATCCAATCTCCCAATAACGCGAAATCCCCTTCAAAATAAGTGCTCCCGATGGTTTCGTAATAGCTTACGGTCGTTGGCGTAATCAAGACTTTAGCAATGGTAATTCCCAAAATGGAGGCTTTCACCCAAATGTTTTTGTCCTTTTCCATCCGAAGGCTCACGGTAATGCTCTGTGATTTTTCTTCGGTTTCGTAAACCAATTGCAGGCGCCCCGCCAATGTTTTAAAGTCTGGCGCAGCGGCTTTGTGCGCGGAAATCACTTCTTTGGCAGATGCCTCCTCAACGGTTGAAATTTTTTTCGCGCCGCCGCAGGAAGTGAGTACGATCAATAATAGAATATAAATTGGTTTCAATTTCATAAATTTTAATTTGGGGTTTTGGTCGCAGCCACTTTTTCGGAATACATCTTTGCCTTTTTGGTATCGCCTTTCGAGGTATATGCAAAACTTAGTTGTTCGTAAAAATCGCTTTCCATTTTTGGGTCTTCCAAAATAAAATCGAGGCCGGTTTCCAGGCTTTCAATGGCGGCATCGCTTTTGTTGAGGCCGTTGTTGGCAACGCCGTTCAACAAATATAAAAGTGCTTGCGCCGGAAAAATCTCCAAACCTTCCGAGCTCAGTTTTTCGGCCGCTTCATATTTTTTGAAATCAATTTGAAACAATAATGTGTTCTTCAAAAGATTGTAATTATCGGGGTCGATCACAATTCCTTTTTCGTAGGCAGCGAGCGCATCTTCCCTTCGGTTTTTGGTTGCGTAATAATCGCCAAGTTTTTCGTAAACCCTTCCATTTTCAATTGAAAATTGGTTTACAATTGTGGCCAATTCGCTTTCGTATTGTTCATTTTCATTTACAAATTGAATAAAATCGCCCAGTACTTTATATTTTGTTTCGGTGTCAACTTCTTCCGAAGAAAAGACAATTTTCATTGATTTTATTGCCTCCAAAGAATTTCCTTCCTCCAAATAAAATTTATAAAGAGCCAAATGCACCAACTCTGATTTTGGGTTATTTTTCAATAAATCCTTTGCAGATTCAAATGCTTTTTCGGTATTTCCCTGCTCGCTGTACAGAAATATCAGGTTTAAATATTCCTTTTCGTTTTTGGGATTGTTGTGAATTTTTTCTTCCAAATTCACGATTGCGCGACTCGTGTTTCCGGTAATTCTGTAAATCTGCGAGCGCAAGGCGTTGCGAATATCGCTTTCGCCCCAAACGTCGTCCAGTTCGTCCAATTGCGCCAAAGCTTTGTCATATTGCTTTGTAAGCGTGTAAAGATTGGCGAGATCTTCTTTGTAATCATCATCAAAAGGAATCAGTTTTTGCACCAACGGAATGGATTTTTCGTATTCTTTTTGCTGATAATACAATTCATAAAACTGCTCCAAAACGTCCAAACGGTCGCCTTCAGCTTTTAGGACCTTGTTGAAATTTTCCTCCGCCTGGGCATATTGTTTTAAGTAAGTATGGTTTTTGCCCATTTCAAAATAAACCACCGATTTGTTTTTGTCGGTTTTTGCGGCTTTTTCAGCTTTGTTCAGCGCAATGAGCGCCAATTCATAATTTTCGATTCCTTTTTGTTTCAGCGCTTCAAAAAAACTTTCCTGAAAAGCATCGGTAACATTTCCAAGATTATCGGACTGTGTATCGATGGAATCGTTTTTTATTTCTTGGGCGTAACCATTTTTCGGAAGAAGAATTCCGAAGAAAAATATGATATAAATGGTTGTTTTGTAATTCATACTAAATATGGAAGAATTAGTATTCAATTGAGAGTACTTTGGCCAATCCTTCCTTAATTTTTACGATTGTTTTCGAATCAACATCTCCTATTTTAGTTAAAATTCTCTTTTCGGATATTGAGCGAACCTGAAAACAATCAGCGGATGAATCCTTAGCCAACTTATTGCTTTCGTTCCTATCAATAAAAATCATCCAAGGTGCAATTTTATAATGTTCTTTCCAATCTGTCAGGGGTACGATTATTTTGAGTGGCAATTTGCCAATGGAATTGTCATTTACAATAATCCCTGGTCTGTTTTTTTAAGTTCGGCCCCCACGGTGGGATCAAGATTTATGAGCCATATTTCACCTTGTTTCATAGAAATCTTCAAAATCAATATTTGTAAAAGCCGTCAATTCCAGATCATTTTTATAATCTTCAAGCAGGTTTTCCGCCGCAGTTGTCATTTGTTCTGACAATTCATTTTTTCTTATGGACTGCAAAGCCTGTTCTATCAAAAAAATTCGTTTACTAACAGGCAATTGGTTTATTTCTTTTAATAATTGTTTTGTTTCCATAATTATGAAATTTTATTTTTTTGAATTCAATAAATTGCCCCATTACTTCAATTCTGAATAATCGCCAATGCTAACAGTGGTGAATTTTCCATCAAAAGTAGCATAATTGCCAATCATTGCGTTGTCCAAAGTTGCGTTTTTGATTGTTGAATTGGTTTGGATAATGCTGTTTTTAACCGTGCTGTCCTCAATTACCGTGCCTTCGCCAATGGAAACGTACGGACCCACTGTGCTGTTTTTAAGGATTACACCATCGGCAATAAAGGAAGGTTCAAATATTTTTGAATTTTCATTGTTGATGTTTTCAGAAATCAAAGGTTTTTTCGCTTCGGAAAGGAAACCCAGCATTTTTTGGTTTGTTTCAATGGTAACCTCTTTGTTTCCGCAGTCCATCCACTCGTCAACCGTTCCCGTTTTGAAAATTTTTCCACTCGCCATCATCCGTTTTATACCGTCATTTATTTGATATTCGCCGCCGTTGATGATGTTGTTGTCCAAAACGTATTGCAATTCATTTTTCAATGCTGAAACGTCCTTAAAATAATAAATGCCAATTACGGCTTGGTCGCTCACGAATTCCTTTGGCTTTTCAACCAGTTCGATGATTTCATTTTTTTTGTTGAGGTTTACAACGCCATAAGCTTCGGGATTTGCTACTTTTTTGGTCCAAATAACGGCATCTGCTTCTTTATCCAAATCAAAATCTGCACGTATTAACGTGTCGGCATAAGCAATCACGGCCGGCCCGGAAAGGGAATCTTTGGCGCACATAATGGCATGGCCGGTGCCTTTTGGATCTAATTGGCGATAAATGGTAGGTTTTGCGCCCAGATTTTCGGCGAGTTTTTTTAAACTTTCAACCACATCGTCCCCGAAAAATGCTGGGTCTCCGAGAATGAAGGCGATTTCGTCAATTTTTTCATTCAAAACTTCCGCAATGTCTTCCACCAAACGGTGCACGATTGGTTTTCCCGCCACGGGAATCAGCGGTTTCGGAACTGTGAGTGTGTGTGGGCGAAGACGGCTGCCGCGGCCTGCCATAGGGACTATTATTTTCATTTACGATTTACGATTTACGATTTACGATTTTTTTGAATAATCTCTTTCTTATTTCACTCCGGTACTGCCAAAACCGCCAGCGCCTCGTTCAGTTTCTTCCAGTTCATCAACTTCCTCCCAAACGGCGCGTTCGTGTTTTGCGATTACCAACTGGGCAATGCGTTCGCCGTGTTCAATGGTGAAATCTTCATTGGAAAGGTTTACCAAAATCACTCCAATTTCCCCGCGATAATCAGCATCGATTGTTCCCGGAGAATTTAAAACCGTGATTCCCTTTTTCGCTGCCAAACCGCTTCGTGGGCGCACTTGGGCTTCGTAACCAATTGGCAATTCAATGAAAAGCCCTGTTTTTACAATGGCACGTTGCAGCGGTTTCAAAGTTGAAGGTCCATCAACATTGGCGCGAAGATCCATTCCAGCGGAAGCGATCGTTTCGTAATTGGGTAATGGATGGCTTGATTTGTTGATTATTTTAATTTTCATATTTATTTCTTAAAGATCCCTTCGGCTTCGCTCAGGGAACAAAATCGGTCACTGAGCGGAGCCGAAGTGATTATTTTCTTATTAATCTTAAAAATTCTTTCTTTTCAGAAAAGAACATAATTGCTGTAAACACTACTAACAACGCAGTTCCGAGCCAAATATTTCCGTGGAAAACACAAAAGGAAATGGCTGAAAAACTTATTGTCAAAACCAAATACCCGCTTAATTTTTTCACTTCATACGGCACGTTGTAATACTTGCGCCCATAAAGGTACGAAAGCACCATCATACTGCCATAGGCTGCCAATGTTGCTATTGCGGAACCCATATAACCGATGATTGGGATTAAAATGTAATTCAAAACAAGCGTTACAACGGCCGCAAAAACCGAAATGTAAGCGCCAAATTTTGTGCGATCCGTAACTTTGTACCACACGGAAAGATTGTGATAAATACCCAAAAAGAGATTCGCCAAAAGGATAATTGGAACTATTTTCAAAGCTTCCCAATATTCGCTGTTGGGGATTATTATTCGTTTTAAAACATCAATGTAAACAACCACACCCAACAGAATCAAGCATCCAAAAAGCGTGAAATATTTGGTAATTGTAGCGTATGTGTTTTTTGCAGTTTCGTGGGCGGAATGGTTGAAAAAGAAAGGCTCGATCCCCAGCCGGAATGCTGTTGCAAAAAGGGTCATAAACATTCCCAATTTATAGCAGGCAGAATAAAGCCCAACTTGGGTTTCGGCTATATTTTCGGGCAAAAGATATTTCAGGAGAATCCTATCAAAAGCTTCGTTTATACTGAACGCGATGCCGGCAATTAGTACCGGAATGGCATATTTCATCATCTGTTTCCAAATGGTTTTACTGAAGCCAAAACCAATTTTCACATAAAGCGGAAGCAAAACCAAAAGCGTTACCGCGCTCGCTATTAAATTCGCAATAAAAACGTAGGCAACTTTGTTTTCGGGAAACCAAAATGAATTCCAAAAGCCACTGTTTTTGGCGAGTTCGGGAAGCAACAATAGAAAAAACAGATTGAAGGCCAGATTTATTACAACGTTGAAAATTTTGATGAGCGCATATTTCATCGGTTTTTCGTTGGCGCGAAACCACACGAATGGCAGCACTACCAAAGCATCCAAAGCTAAAATCAGCAATCCGTAGGTTACATATTCAGGTTTGAAATCTGAAATTTCAGCAATATAATTATTGAAAAGGAGCGTGATCCCCAGAAAAACAAGCGTAGAAACCGTGAGCGAAGTGAGGGTAGTGGACTGCACTATTTTTTGTTGCGATTTGTCTTTCGTCACAAATCTGAAAAAGGCCGTTTCCATTCCGTAGCTAAGCAACACATTCCCCAAAATCAAAAAAGCCATTACGGTGGAATAAATTCCATATTCCTCGGGCAGCAACACTTTTACGTACAGCGGCACGAGGAGTACGGTCAATATTCGGGGCAGCACCGTAGCCAATCCGTAAATAAAAGTCTGTTTGAAAAGTTTTTTGAAGACGCTCAATGCGGTGCGGTTTTATTGGGCAAAAGTATTTAAAATATTGGTTTTCAAGCCACTTTGTTTCAGTAGAAATTAGTGGAAAAGAGCTGCGATTTCCTCGGTAATTTTTGTGGGCCGAAAAGTTTTCGCGTCCAAAAAACACCAAAGCGTTTGCGCCTCAACGATTGTTTTTCCGTCTTTTATTCGAATTATTTTGTAATGCCTTTCGCTTTTTACGCCTTTGTAGCTTTCTATCCAGGTTTGGGTTTCAAGCTCTTCGCCTAAAAATGAAGGATTTTTATAGGAAATGGAATGGTTCAAAACCACCCACACATTTTGTTCGCGCTGTGCTTCCGTAGTTTTTGAAATCCAGTGGGCTTCGGCCGCGTCCAAACACCATTGTAAATATGTTACGTTATTTACGTGGTTTAACCCATCGATCGCCGAAGCGGGAACGATGAAACGATACTTGAAAATTTCCGATTTCAAAAGCCTAAAATTAATTTCGCAATAAGAAAATAGGTAAGAATCCCAAAAATATCATTGCTTGTGGTGATAAATGGACCGGTAGCTACGGCGGGGTCTATTCCTTTTTTATCCAAAAGAATGGGTATGAACGTGCCGATCAATGCTGCCAAAATAATTACGGATATAAGCGCGATTCCAATACTGATGGATTCCAAATAAGTAGTGAAAAAAAGAAAGTGGCTGATAACCAAAACTACCAAAGCAATGGCCAAACCATTGACCAGCGCCAGACCCGTTTCGCGCAAAAGACGGGTTATAATATTTCCTTTTAATGTGTCATTCGCCAAACCCTGTACTACGATTGCGCTGCTTTGAACGCCCACATTTCCCGCCGTAGCTTGGATCAATGGCACAAAAATTAAAAGTTTCGGAAAATTTTCCAATATCGTTTGAAAACCCGAGATAATGCTGGCTGCACCAAGTCCGCCAAGCATTCCTATCAACAGCCAAGGCAAACGGGCGCGCGTTTGTTTGAGGAGGCCGTCATCAGCCTCAACATCCTGTGAAATACCGGCCGCCATTTGGTAATCCTTTTCGGCTTCTTCTTTAATGAAATCCACAATATCATCAATGGTAACACGGCCCACCAAAATACCGTCATCATCAACCACGGGAATTGCTTCCAAATCATATTTCTGCATAATACGCGCTACCTCCTCCGCTTCGGTATGCACGTTTACATAATCTACTTTTGGAATATAAACATCACTAATCTGGGCTTTTTCAGGGGCGGTGAGTAAATCTTTTAAAGACAGCCTTCCTTTTAATTTTCCGTGTTTATCGGTAACGTAAATGGAATGGACGCGGGTAACGTTTTCGGCCTGTCGGCGCATTTCACGAACGCATCCCGCCACGGTCCAGGTTTCCTTTACGCGTACCAGTTCCTTGGCCATAAGTCCACCGGCAGTATCTTCGTCATACCGCAGTAATTCTACAATATCGGCGGCGTGCTCTTCATCCTCAATATATTCAATTACCTGTTTTTGGATGTGATCATCGAGCTCGGCGATTATATCGGCCGCGTCATCGGTGTCCATTTCATCGAGCTCATCTGCAATCTGTGAAGGAGAAAGATTGTCCAATATGCGCTCGCGGTAGTCTTCATCCAGCTCTATAAGCACCTCACTGGTAACTTCGCTGTCCAGGAGCTTGAAAATATAGGTGGCCTCTTGGGTATCGAGTTCGTGGAGGATTTCGGCAACATCAGCAAAGTGGAGATCCTGCAAGAGCGTTTTCAGCGCCTCGCCGTTATCAGTGGCAATGAGCTGTTCAACCTGCGCGATAAAATCATCTGTCAGTTGAAATTGCATCGTTTTCCAGTTTTTGGGTGAGGGCTATAAATTGTGAAACGGAAAGTTGTTCCGGGCGTTGGCCAAAGATAGTATCTTCTTTTATTTTATCGGAAAGATTGAAGGATTTTAAACTATTGCGAAGTGTTTTTCGGCGCTGCTGAAAGGCGGTTTTCACTACTTTATAAAGCATTTTTTCATCGCACGGAAGCGTAACATTTTCTTTTCGCCTTAGCCGAAGCACACCGCTATCAACCTTCGGCGGCGGATCAAAAACCGACGGCGGAACGGTGAAAAGATATTCGGCATCATAAAAAGCCTGCGCCAAAACTGAAAGGATTCCGTAGGTTTTGCTGCCCTCTTTTTCACAGATTCGCTGGGCCACCTCTTTTTGGAACATGCCCGTAAACTCGGGGATTTGTTCTTTCCACTCAAGCATTTTGAAAACTATTTGTGTGGAAATGTTATACGGAAAATTGCCAGTAATTCCGAATTGTTCTTCCCCAAAAAGCTGCGAAAGATCGTATTTTAAAAAATCTGCTTCAAGAATTTGAAGGTTTTTGTTGGGATAGTTTTTTTCCAAATAGGTAATGGATTCCGTGTCTAGATCCATCGCGATTACCTCAATATTTTTTTTGATTAAATATTTGGTGAGCACGCCCATTCCGGGACCGATTTCGAGAACGTTTTTATAGCCTTCCAAAGTTAGGGTATCGCCAATCTTTTCGGCAATGGCTTCATCTTTCAGAAAATGCTGGCCGAGGTGTTTTTTGGCGCGTACTTCCTTTCCCATCAGTGTTCGTTTACAATTTCAAGTTCGGTGCGGAATGCCACAAATTTTCCCTCAAAAGGTTTGCTCTGCGCACGAAGTTCGGTTGCATTTTCGGAATAATATTTTTGGAGTGTTTCTTTGCTGTCGGTTGTGTATTGGACGGAGTAGGTTGTGCCGCCCATTTCTTCCTCAACCATTACGCGCGTCATCAGGGCTTTGCTGAATTTTCCCGTTGCGAGCATTGCGGGAATGTGTTCGGTTTTCATCCAATGAAGCCATTTTTCGTGGATGGTTTCATCAATATTTATGGTTACGTTGTAGATGTACATAATTTCAAATTCCAATTTTCAAATTCCAAATTCCAAATTCCAAATTTCAAATTCCAATCTTCTCAAATTTATATGGTGTTTTTTTGGAATTAGTTACTTGAGATTTGGTGCTTTTTTAGTTTATTGCATCACCTCGCAAAGCGCGATACTTTTTCCGTGCTTCCACAAAATAAATGCTGTCGGCGAAATTGAAAATAATGGCTTCATATTCCGCTTTTGCCTTTTCGGGCTCGTTTAGATTTTCTTCATAAAGTTTTGCCAGCCGAAAGTGGGCGTCATCGGCCAAAATGTCGTCGTTGTAAAATTCTATAATTTGAAGATAATTGGCTTCGGCTTTTTTGAACTCGCCTTTTTTTTCATAAATCTGGCCTTGTTTCAGCAGTGCTTCATCTTCAATTTTTTCGCCTTTGTGGTTAGTTAATATATCCCCGAGCAGGGCAATTGCCTCTTCCTTTTTTTCCTGAAATGCAAAAAGGTCGGCACGGGCGTATTTCTTTAGGGCCGTTTGGGTGGAATCTTCCAAAGAATTGTCGCGAATGAGCAAGCTGAGCTGCATGGCATCGTTCGCCATTAGCTGTGAAGTGGATTTTTTCAGCACGTCCAATTGCACTTGTGCCCATTCAAAATCGCCTTTGAAATAGCTTGTGCGCGCAACCTTAAACCGTGCTTCCTGCGCCAGCACGTCGCTCTGCACTTTTTTCTGTATTTGGGAATAGTAAATTAAAGCTTCGTTGAATTTTTCGTCAAAAACCAAAATATCTGCAAGCTCCATTTTTACGCGGGATTCCTGATAGGGAGTTAAATTCTCTTTGGCCAAAGTTTTTAGGTTTTCTATGGCTGTATCTTTTTTGTTATTCTGAAACGCCAAAAAGTGGTTGTAATCAATCTGCAACAAATAGGTGCCACGGTTTCGGCCATATTCATTGAGCAGGTTTTCAAACTTTTGTTCAACGGCTGCATATTCTTTTGGTTGGGCGGTATTCACCTCCATTTTCATCAAGATTTGATGACCTTGCAATTTGTTTTGGGGCGTGAAGGAATTTTCAATGATATAGTTTACAATCTCCCGTCCCGTTTCGTAGTCTTCATCGGCAATGGCAATATAGGCCAAGTCTGTTATGCCGCTTATATCTTCGCCTATTCGTTTGTAAATGGCCTTTTCTTGCGTGAATGCTTTTTTGTATTCTTTTTGTTGGATGAACAACCAACTCAACAGGTCATTATAAAGAATATCGGGGTTTTGTTGGGAGCGTTGCAATAGTATTTTTCTGAGCAGCACATTCGCTTCATTAGTGGGATCTTCCGAAGTGTATAAACTGAAGTAGCGCTGTGCTACCGCTTTGTAGCCCAGGTTTTTCTCAATTATGTTTAAATAGCTGTTGAACATTTGTTCCAGCTTTCCCTGCTCGCCATAAATTTGGGCAAGATGGGTGTTAAAATCCATTTTGTCACTCAGTGACATTCCTTTTTCATACGTGGCAGTGGCTTCGTCCAGTAAACTATATTTTTGGAAGGCAGCGCCAATGCTATAAGCAAAGTTTGGGTTAAGGTCGAGGGCTTGGATGGCTTTATTGTAATAGTCAGTTGCAAGTTCGCTTTTTCTTTGAAGCGAATAATTGTGCCCCAGCTCTACGTACAACTGTGGAAAGTTTCGGCCGTCCGCCAGTTTTTCCTTGAGCAATTGTTCTGCCGCCGAGAAATTTTCGAGTTGTTGATGGGAGGCAACCACAGCCATAAAATAATCCAATCGATAGGGGCTTTGCTTGCTCAGTTTTTCGTATGTGTGCAGCGCTTTTTCAAACTGCCCTTGCTCAAAATAATTCTTCGCCAAGGCATCGCTTTGCGCAAAGCCAATGGAAGCTGTAATCAAGAAAATGAAAAGACAAAATTTCCGCATACGGTAAAGATAATGAAATGACCCGATAGCTGTTGGAATCTGGTTAAACTTCGGCAGCAATTTTTTCAAGCTCGGCGTACCAATGTTCGCCAAATTTGCGGATGAGTGCAGTTTTGACAAACTTGTAAACCGGCACCTGCAACTCTTTTCCAAGCGAACAGGCATCATCACAAATAGGCCATCTGTGGTAGTTGACTGCTGCAAATTCGCTGTATTCCTGCACCCGAATGGGATATAGATGACAGGAAACTGGTTTTCTGAAATCAATGGCCCCCGCGTTGAATGCCTCTTCAATGCCGCAGCCGGCAATGCCATTTTCTGAAAAAGTTACGTAGGCACATTCATTGCCCTCTACCAAGGGAGTTTCAAGTTCGCCCAATTCCGTCTCAATATGGGTCCCTTGTTTTTCAATGGCCGCGATACCTTCCGGACGAAGGAAGGGTTTTACTTTTGGGTAAATTTCTTGAAGTATATCCACCTCTTCTTCATTCAGGGGCGCTCCGGCATCACCTTCAATACAGCAGGCGCCCTTGCAGGCGTTGAGGTTGCAGACGAAATCCTTTTTGATAATATCTTCGGAAACGATTGTTTTGCCAAGTTGGAACATGCGGCAAAGATAAATTGTTTTGGCAATCATGGGTAATGGAAGCCTGCATTTATTTCCTGCCCTTTAATTCAATTGAAAAGGTAATTAATGCCTAATTTTGCGGCTTGTATATAAAAAAGGATGGAATTTAATTTTAAGGAAATAGCCACCGCCAGTATGGTACTTTTTGCGGTGATAGATATAATAGGAAGCCTTCCAGTAATCATTGGATTGCGTGAAAAGGCGGGCTATATCAATTCGGGAAAGGCATCCATCATAGCCGCGGTGGTAATGATTGTGTTTCTGTTTCTGGGGGAAAGCATCCTGCACCTTATTGGAATCAATGTGAATGAATTTGCGGTCGCGGGCTCCTTGGTTCTTTTTTTCATCGCCTTGGAAATGATACTTGGGGTCACCCTCTTTAAACAGGGCGATACTACGCCCGATGTGGCTTCCATATTTCCGCTGGCATTCCCGCTGCTGGCCGGGCCGGGAAGTTTGACGACCTTACTTTCCCTGCGGGCAGAATATGTCATTGAAAATATAATAGTGGCCATTCTTTTTAATATTGTAATTATTTATGTGGTTTTGAAAACTTCGGGCCGCTTGCAGCGTTTTTTGGGAAAGAACGGAATTGCAGTGATCCAAAAGATATTTGGTGTGATTTTGCTGGCCATTGCGGTGAAGCTTTTTACCTCTAATATCCAAGGGCTTTTTAATTGATTTGGAATTGCTGAAAATTTTATTTGGGAGTTACATTCCTAATTTTTAAACTTTAATGATAATGAAAATATTGATCTACATTCTTATGGCCTGCGCGGCTGGCCTTGTTATTTTCAATCTCACCAGATTGGATACTGAAGGATTGCTTGAAGGCGAAAGTGGTATTGCGGCGGTAGGAATTTTGGCGGGACTGTGTGCTCTTTTGGCTTTGGGAATACTGCTGATTTCCAAAAAAATTGCCTCAAAAGTTAAACGATAAGCTATTTATTTTTGGTCCAAATGATTTTTAGACTCCAATTCCAGCACTTTTAGGATCATGGGGTCTGCTTCGTTTATGATTATTTCATATTCATTTGGTCCGAATAGTTGCTGAGCAATGTTCGCTTTTAAGGTTCTTTTAAGTTCTTCGGTGTAGTTTGAAAGGTCTATCTGGGCTTCATTGAATTTGGCATATTCAATAAATTCCTTCGAAAGTTTATCGTGAACGATAAAATTATTTTTGAAGTCGGCAAACTTCACTTCTTTGAACATTTCCCTGTTTTTTTCGAGATATTCAAAAATAAAGTAGCTCATAAAACCGCTGCGGGCCACATATTGTAGGGTTTCGTTTTCAACGCTGGTGTCTTTGGGAACAAAAACATCGGGGATAATTCCGCCGCCCCCATAAACCACCCTTCCTTTTGGGGTAATGTATTTTAGGGAGTCTGCAACTTTTATACTGTCTGCGTGTATCAATTCGCCATTGCGGTATCGCTTTTCATAATCGCTGAAATAGGTGTCGTTTCCCTTTCCATACGGGCGCTGAATGGATCGGCCGGTGGGTGTGTAATAGCGTGCAATGGTAAGTCTTACAGCGCTTCCATCGCCCAGGGACATTTCGCGCTGCACCAAACCTTTCCCGAAGGAGCGCCGGCCAATAATGGTACCTTTGTCATTGTCCTGAAGGGCACCGGCCACAATCTCGCTGGCAGAAGCTGAATTTTCGTTGATGAGAACGTATAGCTTTCCGTGTTCAAAATCGCCGCGGCGCGTTGCATAGGTTTTGTTGATGTCGCCACTTTTGTTTTTTGTGATGAGCACCAGTTTATCGCTCTCCAAAAACTCATCAACCACTCGTTCTGCCGTTGATATATAGCCGCCGGGGTTGCCGCGCAGGTCTAAAACCAATTTGGTGATGCCTTGGTCTTTTAGTGTTTCAAGTGCACTTTCAAATTCTTTAAAGGTAGTTTCTGAAAAACGGTTCAGTTTTATATAGCCCAAATCTTCGGTCAATTTGTAGGAAGCATCTACGCTCACCAGCGGCACTTGTTTTCTGCGGACTTTTAGCTCCATCGTTTTGTTCTCGCTGGGGCGAAAAACATCCAGGGCAACCTTGCTATTTATTTCTCCTTTTAAATAATTTGAAATGCTATCGCGCTGAACCAGTTGGCCGAAGAGTTTTTTTCCGTCTGCGTACAGAATTCTGTCCCCACCTTTTATTCCGGCCTTTGCTGCAGGCCCGCCTTCAATGGCGCGGATTACGGCAATGGTGTCATTGTAAACATAAAAACTAACCCCGATTCCTGTGAAAGCTCCCCGCATATCATCTGCATTGTGTGCATATTGGCTTTTGGGAATGTAAACGGAGTGCGGGTCAAGATTTTCAAGGATGCCGTTTACGGTAACATCCACGATGCTGTCTGTGTTTACGTTATCTACGTATTCATAGTCTATATAATCAATAAGCCTGTTGAGCTTATCTTTTTTTGAACTGGTTGCAAAAATTTTCTCGGTATTGTCATCAAAATTGAGTTTGGACCCAATAAATACGCCAATTGCAAGCGCTAACCCAATCCACAGAGGCAAGTATTTTTTATAATTTCCCATTAATCAATGTCCAAATCTGGAATGTGCTGTATGCTTACTCCGGCTTTTTCCAGAAACAAGATTCCGGAGTTGTCTTTATATTCTTTTTGATAAACCATTCTTTTTATACCGGCCTGATGGATAAGTTTGCTGCATTCTTTACACGGCGACATTGTTATATAGAGAGTTGCGCCTTGGCAAGCTTGGGTGGACGAGGCAACTTTTAAAATTGCGTTGGCCTCGGCATGCAGGACATACCATTTTGTGAATCCTTCATCATCTTCGCAAATATTTTCAAATCCCGTAGGTGTTCCGTTGTAGCCATCGCTTATGATCATTTTATCTTTTACAATAAGCGCGCCAACCTGCCTTCGCTTGCAATAGGAAAGTTTGCTCCATTCGTTCGCCATCCGTAAATAGGCAATGTCATATTTGCGTTGTTTGCTGTCCTTCATACTTTTAAATAGACAGCGAAATTACTGGGAAGTTACGCGACTGCCAAAAAAATAGTTGTTAACTTATTGCCAAATGAGTCGATGAGTAAATGAATCGATGGGGTTGATGAGTTTCTTGGTTTATGAGTTTAGGTGTTTAGAAATCGCACCCTTTTTCTTCCCTCAGATTTTGGGTACTAAAAAATCCAGTTGTTGATTAACATTGGAATTACCATTCCTATTACCAATGAAGAAACTACTAAAACCCAATCGCGCTTGTTGAAGCGGAAAATGGTTTGGAAAATGAAAGCGACTATTAAAAGTAAAATAACTACAATAATTTGAGCGGCTTCAATGCCTAGGGCGAATTGCAATAATGCTACCATACCGCTGCCGCTGTCCAATGCCGTGAAGAATGAAGCAAATCCCAGTCCGTGAATTATTCCGAAGAAAATGGTAACAATATAAAATATACCCATTTTCTCTACTTTCTTTTCTTTGCCCGCGGTGAAAAGATTAAAAAGCGCGGTAACCAAAATGGTTACGGGGATCAAAAATTCAATCA
This sequence comes from Aequorivita soesokkakensis, assembly GCA_040394975.1. GTDB lineage: Bacteria > Bacteroidota > Bacteroidia > Flavobacteriales > Flavobacteriaceae > Aequorivita > Aequorivita soesokkakensis_A. The sequence goes on along the minus strand of JBEBRF010000022.1, from coordinate 6,714 downwards.
ATCTTCCCGAAACCGTTATCACATTGTAGCTGGCCATAAGCAATGAAAGCGTGTGCCCCACGGTGAAGAGAGTTACCAAAAGAAGCAGTTTTTTCCAGGATGCAAAATTGTAGGCGGCGCAGAGAACGATCAAAAACAGGATATGATCGTAAGCTTTCCAGTCCAAAACATGATGGAGGCCGAGATTAAAGTACAACCAGAAATCAGACATTGGGGGATGGATTTTTCAGGGTTTGCCAAATATAGGCATTGTATTGAAAATTTTTCAATTTAATTGAAAAATAAAACCCCAACGTTTCTGTTGGGGCTGTTTCTGTACTCGAGGTGGGAATCGAACCCACACGTCCTAAAACACAGGATTTTGAATCCAGCGCGTCTACCAATTCCGCCACTCGAGCAAACGGGAGGCAAAAATAAACAATTAATTGTAAATTCCTTAAAATTTTATTCGGCTATTTTTTTAAAAATCGCTAATTATTAATTTTTACCTTTACAGTCTTATTCAACCCAAAAACCAATTGTTATGTCAACGGCCATCCCCGAACCTAAGATTTTTGCCTGTAAACAAAGTGAAGCCCTTGCGCAGGACATCGCAAAAGCCTTCGGATTGCCATTGGGAAACGTGATAACCGCACATTACAGCGATGGCGAATTTCAACCTTCCTTTGAAGAATCGGTTCGCGGAAGCCGAGTTTTTTTGATTGGATCCACCTTCCCGAACAGCGACCATTTAATGGAACTTTTGCTGATGATTGACGCCGCAAAACGGGCTTCGGCAAGACATATTACCGCTGTTTTGCCCTATTTTGGATGGGCGCGACAGGACAGAAAGGACAAGCCACGTGTGCCGATCGCGGCAAAATTGGTCGCAAAAATGTTGGAAACCGCCGGAGCCACGCGCATAATAACGATGGATCTTCACGCTGACCAAATCCAGGGATTTTTCGAAAAACCAGTGGACCACCTTTTTGCCTCCACTATATTTCTGCCCTATTTACGAAGTTTGAATCTTGAAAATCTTACTATCGCTTCGCCAGATATGGGCGGTTCAAAACGAGCTTATGCCTATTCAAAATTCTTGGAAAGCGATGTGGTAATCTGTTACAAACAGCGGGAAAAGGCAAACGTAATTTCACACATGGAACTGATTGGCGACGTTCAAGGTAAAAACGTAGTGCTGGTGGACGACATGGTGGACACCGCAGGAACCCTAACCACCGCAGCCGATTTGATGATGGCGCGAGGCGCCCTGAGCGTTCGCGCGGTTTGCACGCACCCGCTTCTTTCCGGAAATGCGTATGAACGCATTGAAAAGTCGAAACTGCTGGAACTGATTGTTTCAGATTCAATACCTACAAAACCGAGCAGTAAAATTAGAGTTATAAGTTGTGCAAAACTATTTGCCGATGTTATGCTCAGCGTAAATGCCAACAAATCTATAAGCGGCAAGTTTTTGATGTAGTAAACCCTTAACCCCAAAGGGGGAATTTTTATTTCCGAAATAAAAAATCGTAAACCTTAAATCATAAATCCAAAATAAACCATATCTTTGCCGACCTTAAAAAACTGGGTTCCAATAACCCAATAACCCAATAATTAATAACTTTTACAATGAAATCAATTACAATTAAAGGATCACAAAGAGAAAGCGTGGGCAAAAAGGCAACGAAGGCCCTACGTAATGCTGGAATGATTCCTTGCGTAGTTTACGGAGGGAATGAGCCAATTAGCTTTTCAGCAGAAGAAATTGCATTTAAAAACTTGGTTTACACTCCAGACGTACACACCGTTGTAATAAACTTGGGAGGCACAAAAATCAACGCCATCCTTCAGGATATTCAATTTCACCCGGTGACGGACCGTATTCTTCACATCGATTTTTACCAGATTTTTGATGATAAGGAAGTTACCATGGAAATACCGGTGCGCACAGTGGGAAGCTCCCGTGGCGTACGTAGCGGGGGAACCTTGCGTATCGTAAACCGCAAACTTCGCGTAAAGGCCTTGCCAGAAAATCTTCCCGATTTTATTGAGGCCGATATCACCGAAATGAGAATTGGAAACAAAATGTACACAAAGTCGCTTAAAACCGACAACTACAAAATAATGCACCCAGAAAACACGGTTATCTGCCAAGTTAGAACTTCACGAACCGCAATTGCAGACGAAGTTGAAGACGAAGCAGAAGAAGGAGCAGCAGAAGGAGCAGCAGAAGAAAATGCCGAAGCTCCAGCCGAAGCATAAGTACTGTTTTTTCAATATATATGAAAAGCATCCCGTTAATTCAGGGTGCTTTTTTTATTTTTACCGAAGAAATATAAAAAATTCCAATTTTTTAAATTCCAAATCCCACGTAAACCCCAACATTCGAAACTTAACATTTTTGGGATAAAATAATTATGTTTTCATTTTTCAAAAAACTTTTTTCGGCACAAACGGCCCACCCTATTTTAGAAGAAACAGACCCTATGAAGAAATTCCTTATTGTGGGCCTTGGAAACATAGGCCCAAAATATGCAAACACCCGCCACAATATTGGCTTTAAAGTGGTAGATTTTTATGCCGAAAAAAATTCACTTTCGTGGGAAACGGCCAAACTTGGCGCTATTGCTTCACATAAAGTAAAAGGAAGAACGCTCATTTTTCTGAAACCGAGCACCTTTATGAATTTAAGCGGAAAGTCCATAAATTACTGGCTCGAAAAAGAGAAAATCCCTTTGGAAAATATGCTCGTAATAACGGACGATCTAAATTTAGCATTTGGCACAATTCGCATAAAAACGAAAGGCAGCGACGGCGGCCACAATGGTTTGAAAGATATTCAAAACACATTGCAAACAACCAATTATCACCGTTTCCGTTTTGGAATTAGTGACGCTTTTGCAAAAGGCAGACAAGTGGATTATGTGCTTGGCGAATGGGATGCGGAGGAAGAAAGCAAACTGCCCGAACGGTTGGAATTGTCTTGCAACATCATTGAATCCTTCGCTTTGGCAGGAATAAATATTACTATGAATACCTTTAACGGAAAATAATTTTGAAGAAATATCCGTCTGCTTCCGCATATAAAAATGACCGCCAAAGTATAGTTACCATCGGCACTTTTGACGGCGTGCACCTGGGTCACAAAGCTATTTTGAAACGCTTGGTGGAAACATCAAAAAAGGAAAATTTGGATTCGGTTGTCCTCACTTTTTTCCCGCATCCGCGAATGGTGCTCCAACAAAATTCAGAAATAAAACTTATAAATACCATTGAAGAACGCACACAATTGCTCGAAAAAACGGGGCTCGACCATTTGGTGATCCATCCTTTTACGCATGCATTTTCACGTTTGACGGCTTTGGAATATGTGCGCGATATTTTGGTAAACAGCCTAAAAGCAAAAAAAATAATCATCGGTTATGACCATCGCTTCGGAAGAAATAGAAATGCCGATATTAACGATTTAAAGGATTTCGGAAAAACATACGGGTTTGAAGTTGAAGAAATTTCAGTCAAAGAAATTGATGATGTGGCAATAAGTTCCACAAAAATAAGAAAGGCATTGGAGGCGGGCGATATTGAAACCGCGAACAGTTATTTGGGCTATAATTTTATGATTTCCGGAGAAATTGTAAAAGGAAAGGCAATTGGCCGCACCATCAATTATCCAACCGCAAATTTGAATTTGAAAGAAAATTACAAGCTCATACCCAAAAATGGAGTTTACGTAATACAGTCCTTAATCGATGGAGAAAAAACCTTCGGAATTACGAGTATCGGTACAAACCCAACAGTTGGCGGGACCGAAAAAACCATCGAAACGCATTTTCTTGATTTTAAAGATAATCTGTACGGAAAGGAAATTACTATTGAATTTCTGAAATATATCCGCGACGAGCACACTTTTGATTCCATTGAAATCTTGCGGCATGAAATTATTAAAGATGAAAATTTTGCCAAACAATTTTTAAGGAACCGTGGATAAATTTCTCTTCAAACAGGTTGATAACATTGGGCTGATTCTTTTTAGAGTAACCTTCGGGCTTTTGATTGCAACAGAAGCTTTTGGGGCCATTTTCACTGGCTGGGTAAGACGCACGTTAGTCGAACCTCCGTTCACTTTCAACTTTATCGGGTTTGATTTTTTACAGTATTTACAAGGCCCCGCAATGTATTATTACTTTGTGATAATGGGCATCTTCGGCATTTTCGTGATGCTGGGCTACAAATACCGTTTCAGTATGATTGTTTACGCAATTATGTGGACCTGCGTTTATTTGATGCAAAAATCCAGTTACAACAACCATTATTATTTAATGATGCTTTTGTGTTGGATTATGGCATTTCTTCCCGCAAACCGTTGGTTTTCATTGGATGCAAAAATAAATCCCGAAATAAAGTCGCCCGCAATGTCGCGCTGGGTTTTGTTGATTTTGATCCTTCAGGTTTGGATTGTTTACACTTTTGCCTCGGTGGCAAAAATGTATCCCGATTGGCTAAACGCATCGATGGCTGCATTGTTGATGAGCGGAAGGAGCCACTATTGGCTAATCGGCGATTTTTTGCAATTGAATTGGGTACACTGGGCAATCGCTTATACCGGAATTTTTTTCGATTTGCTTATCGTTCCATTAATGCTTTGGAAACGTACGCGTTTGTTGGGTTTTATTATTTCAGTATTTTTTCACCTTTTCAATTCCATCGTTTTTCAGATTGGGATTTTCCCGTATATGTCCATCGCTTTTGCCCTGTTTTTCTTTTCACCGGAACTACTTCGGAAAAGATTTCTTCCGAAGAAAGAATTATATATCGGCAAAGAAGTAATCGTACCGAAGCATAAAAACCTGATTATTGGGGTCTTTTCCATTTATTTCCTTTTTCAGATCGGGCTACCGTTGCGCCATTGGTTTTTTAAGGACGATGTGCTTTGGACCGAGGAAGGCCACCGGCTAAGTTGGCGCATGATGCTCCGTTCCAAAAGCGGGAGCCTCACCGTTTGGATAAAGGATAAAAATAGTGGAGACAGACAACGGTACAATTACAGCCAACTTTTAGGGCCAAAACAGCAGGGCGCAGTGACCACAAAACCCGATTTAATGTGGCAACTTGCCCAAAAAATAAAGCAAGTTGAAGCCGAAAAAGGAAGGGACGTCGCCGTTTTTATGGATTCGCGGGTACGCGTAAACAATGGCAAATACCATCCGTTCACAAATCCGGAAATAGACCTTGCTTCTGAAAAATGGCATCATTTCAGACATCACGATTGGATTTTACCTTCGCCGAAGGATTACAACGAAAAGTCTGCGGAAAAATAATTATCTTTAATTATAAATTTTTACCGTTATGGACTTAAAATCGAAGAAATACAAAATAATTGAAGTTCTTTTGAAGGTTGAAGAACCAAGCATTATTAACGATTTGGAAGATATATTAAAAATTAAATCTGAAGAACAGTTGAGGGATAATGAGTTAATGGAAGAAGCTGAGGCAGACATTAAAGCGGGGCGGACATATTCTTTAAAAGATGCCAAAAAACTGGTCGAGGATTGGAAAGAAATGTAAAACCTGTTTTATTAACCAATAGGGCCATTAAAGATATTGTCAAAATCAGGAATTTCAATATCGAGCTTTATGGTGAAAAAATTGCCAGTAAAATTGTCGATGATTTGTTTGGGTACATAGGAATATTAGAAAATCCGGACCAAAACTTTGCCAAAATTGGAACTAAAGATGAAGCTTTTTCTCATTTAAAAAGAAATTACAGGAAACTAATAATCAAAACCGTTAAAGTCATCTATCGGGTGGGCAGAACAAAAATATACGTAGTTCGCGTTTTTGATACGCGACAAAACCCGACGAAAAATAATTAATTTAAGGCTTCCTCCAAATTAATTATCTCTTTACATCCCATTTTCCCTAACTTTACCCTTCAAAATAATTCTGGAAAATGCTACAAGTAACCGACATCCGCGAAAACAAAGAAAAATATATAAAAGCCCTTGCAAAACGGGGCATTGACGCTGCTTCCGTTTTGGAGGAAGTTTTGAATGTTGACGAGGAACGCCGCAGTTCACAAGCGCAATTGGATGAGGTTTTGGCGCAGAGCAATTCCTATTCAAAGGAAATCGGGAAACTTTTCCAAAGTGGCGAAACCCAAAAAGCAAACGAATTAAAAGAAAAAACAGTTGAATTGAAGGAAGCTTCAAAACAACTGAATGAAAAAATGGTGAATGCTGCTGAAAAACTTCAGCAGTTGCTTTACACCCTTCCAAATATTCCGAATGCTTTGGTACCGGCGGGAACTGATGAAAATGACAACGAAGAAGTTTACAAAGAAGGGGAAATCCCAAAATTGATTGAAGGCGCACTTCCACATTGGGAACTCGCCAAAAAATATGATTTGATAGATTTTGAACTCGGCGTGAAAATTACGGGCGCCGGTTTCCCCGTTTACAAAGGAAAAGGAGCCCGTTTGCAGCGCGCCATGATTGCTTATTTTTTAGATAAAAATACCGCTGCCGGCTATACCGAATATCAAGTGCCGCATTTGGTAAACGAAGCTTCCGGCTACGGAACTGGGCAGTTGCCGGACAAGGAAGGGCAAATGTATCACGTTGGCGTTGACGATCTATATTTAATTCCAACCGCCGAAGTTCCCGTTACAAATATGTTTCGTGGCGATTTGCTGAACCATTCCGATTTGCCGATTACCTGCACGGGCTACACGCC